>JBILDP010000040.1:0-13810 GCA_044352535.1 Prochlorococcaceae cyanobacterium | reverse complement strand
GCCGAGAGTCAATTCATCGGCCGGGTGCGCCCCACCGCTGCCGGCGGCGAACCCCTGGCCGCCCTGGAGCTGGAGCACTACCCGGGCATGACCGAAGCCCAGCTGCACACCCTGGCCCAGGCTGCGGCCAGCCGCCACGGCGCCGCGGCGGTGCTCGTGCACCACCGGGTGGGGCGGGTGCTGCCAGGCGAACCGATCGTGCTGGTGGCCGTGGCCGCCGACCGCCGCGGCCCGGCCCAGCGCTGCGGCCAGGAGCTGCTGGAGGCGCTCAAGCACGAGGCCCCTTTCTGGAAGCGGGAGTGGCTGGCCGATGGGCGTGGCCACTGGCTGCAGGGCAACACGCCCCTCTGAGGTGTTCAGAAGATCGGCAGCCGCAGCAACTGGGCCCAGAGTTCGCTGCCCGCCTCGAGCGTGCCCAGCTCGGCCGGGATCTCCAGCAGCAGGTCGGCGTCCTGCAGCGAACCGATGCGGGAGGAGGCCTGGTTGCCCTCCACCCGGGCCAGCAGAGCGCCATCGGCGGCCACCACCAGCTGGGCCCGGGCCAGTTCGGGCCGACCCGCACCACGCCTGAGCTGGCGCTCCAGCCGCACCTTCAGGCGCGGGAGCGGCTGGATCACGCCGCCCTCCAGCCGCTGCAGCGCTGGCCACAGCAGCTGCAGGGCCGTGATCGCCGCCGCCACCGGGTTGCCCGGCAACCCGAAAAACGGCACCCCCGCCACCTGCCCCCAGGCAAACGGCCGGCCCGGCTTGAGAAACAGCTTCCAGAACACCACCTCGCCCAGCTCCGCCACCAGGGAGCGGATCCAGTCGCTGTCGCCGGCCGACACGCCTCCGGTGCTCACCACCACATCGCAGCAACCGGCCAGCTCCAGCAGGGCCCGGCGCAGCGACTCGGGCTGATCGGCCACCACCCGCCGCTCGGCCACCCCATAGCCAAGCCGCGCCAACAGGGCAGCCAGCAGGGCGGAATTGCTCTCCCAGATCTGGCCGGGCCCGCGCGGCTGGCCGGGCGGCAGCAGTTCATCACCACTGATCAGCAAGCCCAGCCGTGGACGCGCCCACACCGTGAGCCGCTGCACACCACAGCTGGCCAGCCGACCCAGCTCCGCAACCCCCAGCCGCTGGCCCGCCGCCAGCAGCTCCTGGCCCGCGGCGGCTTCCTCCTCGGGCCCGCGGATCCAGGGGTTGGGGCCGCAGCTACCCACCAGCTCAATTGCACCGCCCAGGCCATCGGCGCCGGGCTCAAGGCGCACCAGCTCCTGGGGCAGCACCCGCGCACTGCCTTCCGGCACCACGGCACCGGTGAGGATGCGCACCGCCTCGCCCGCCGCCAGCACCCCGGCATGGGGAGCCCCCGCCGCCGAGCAGCCCACCAGCCGCCAGCGCTCTCCCGGCTCTGGCAGCGCCTCGCCGGCAATGGCGTAGCCGTCCATGATCGAAGCCCGGAAGCCCGGCACCGCGACCGCTGCCCGCACCGGCTCAGCCACCGTGCGGCCCAGGCAGGCGGCCAGCACCAGCTGCTCCCGGCGGCCCAGGGGTTGCAGCGCCTCGAGAATCCAGGCGCGGGCCTGCTCCAGCGGCAACCCCTCGCGGCCGTAGGGCTCGGCGGGGGCCTGAGCGGCGCCGCGTTCAGCCATCACCACGGGCCTCGCCGCGCACCCAGTCGCCACCGCGGCCGCCGGATTTCCGCAGCAGGCGCACCGGGCCGATCGTCATCGCCCGGTCGGCGCTCTTGAGCATGTCGTAGAGGGTGAGCAGACCCACCTGCACGGCGGTGAGCGCCTCCATCTCCACACCGGTGGGGCCGGTGGTGCCCACCGTGACCTCACAGCGCAGACCCAGGCCTGAACCATCCGGCAGCGACGCCTCGCTGATCGCCACCTCCAGGCCGCTGAGCGGCAACGGGTGGCAGAGCGGAATCAGCTCAGCCGTGCGCTTGGCCGCCTGGATGGCCGCCACCCGGGCCACCGCCAGCACGTCGCCCTTGGCGGCCCGCCCCTCGCGCACCAGGGCCAGCGCCTCCGGCACCAGGGCCAGGTAGCCCTCGGCCACCGCCTGGCGGGCCGTGGCCGGCTTGGCGGCCACATCCACCATGTGCACCTCCCCCTGGCTGTTGAGGTGGCTGAGGCTGGGCTGCATCACAGACATGCGGGCTGCCGCGACACTAGGGAGCACGCTGGGCCCGTGAACAACAACCGCCACCACAACGTCGACCACAACGTTGACCATGACCATGACCAAGACCAGGACAACGACGAGCTGCTCGAGGAGCGGGGCCGCGGCCTGGGGCTGCGTCTGCTGGCGCTGCTGGGAGCGCTGTCGTTTCTGATGCTGGGCATCAGCAGCATCGCCCCGCTGCTGCAGCCGTCCTCACCACCCCAGCTACCGGATCAACGCCGTGCGCCGGTGAGTTTTCACCACTGAGGCGTGGGCCCCGCCAGGCTGGAGCCGTATGCGCCAGAACCCATGGCTGCCGCCCTGCTGATCCTGCTGGTGATGGTGGCGGTGGGGGCCGGGCTCAACCCCAGTCGGGAGCAGTTCAGCTGGTTTATCCGCCTGCGGCGACCGGCCTGGCTCACCTTTGAGGGCCTGATCCCGCTGATCTGGATCAGCATCTACGCCTGCTTCTACGCGTCTGCTCTGCTGGCCTGGAACGCCAGCTGGAGCTGGGGCCTGATGGCGGGCTACCTGGGGCTGCTGGTGCTGGTGCAGAGCTACACCTGGCTGATCTGCACCACCCGCCGGCTGGCCAATGGCACCGCCATCGGCTTTGCCGGCTGGGTGTGGGGCGTGGCGCTGGCGCTGGTGGTGCTGCCCCGCTCCACGGCGGCGATGGTGCTGCTGGTGCCCTATCTGCTGTGGAGCCCGGTGGGCACCCTGGTGACCTGGCAGATGCAGCGCCTCAACCGCTGAGACACAACCGCTCAAACACAACCGCTGACCTGCCATAGCCGGGCTCAGCGCTGCAGCAGCCAGCGCAGCAGCGACAGCCCGATGATCAGGCCGATGCCGGTGTTCCACAGCACCGACCGTCGCTCAGCCACCCGCTCCAGCCAGGGGGGCAGGCGATCACCCCAGTGCTCCAGGGCCAGCACCGCCAGGAGCAACAGGCCGAGGGGAATGGCCAGGGCCAGCACCAACTCGCGCAACACCAGCCCCCTCACCACCCGCCAACCGTATCCAGGACCGATCGGGCCGACCGCCTCCACCAAACCGTGCTAGTACAGGTGTACGCATTGCGAGTGGCGCATGGGCATCCCCCTCCCCCGGCCAGCGACCCTGGCCGCCCGGCTCGACATCCCGATCGAGGAGTGGCCTTACCTCGACGGCAACGTGCTGGTGAAGGCCCGCAGCCGCAAGGTGTGCATGACCTGCCACTGGTTTCGCCACCACGCCGGCGTGAACTGCATCCCCGTGCTCACCTGCCAGCTGCACCAGGGTCTGATCGCCCATGGCGAACACCTCACCAGCCGCTGCCAGGGCTGGACCGACGACATGGTGCGCCAGCAGGGCTGGGCGCCCGAGGTGGCCTGATCCGGGGCCCATGCCGGTGGGCGACAGACAGCGCCCGCCGCTCTCGCCTCGGGAGGGCTGGCTCAGCGATGGCCGCCAGGTGTTGCACTTCCGGCCCGTGCGCTACAGCCGCTTCTCCCAGGCCCTGGAGGTAACGCTGGGGGAGCTGATGCCTGGCGGGGAACCACCGCTGCTGAAACGGCGCAAGGAGCTCACCCGCGAGCAGGCGATCAGGCTCTGGAAGCAGAAGCGGCAGGCGGGATGGCAGGCGTGTTCACCCCAATGGACTCCCCCCGCGCCTGCTGCGGCTGCGGGCAGCCCTAGGGCTGTTCAGCAAGCACGATGTGATTGAACAGAGTTGTGACAAACGCAAACATCAGAAATGGCAGAGAAAGAACGAAGAACAAACCGATCACGGCGACACCGGCAATCGGGTGGGAGCCAGCGAGCAGCGCCAACCCGAATGCAAGGCTGAGAAAGACAATGAGCAGCCAGATCAGGATCTGCCCATAGATATCTCCATAGACCAAAGTGCAGCGAATCAGATAGCCTTTGCCCGCCAGCATGACTTCCCTCCTTAGACGACTAAATAGCAATCAGACAGATTAATCAGACAGATGGCAATCAGGCAGATCGATCAGAGCTTGCCATGAGCCCTACGGATACCAGTTGCGGTACCACTGCTGCATGGTTTTGATTTCATCGCTTTGCACGCGGATCATCGCCTCTGCAAGCTTTCGCATTTCCGGGCGCTCGGTGTGATTGAGCTCCATCGTGGCCATCATCACTCCCATCTGATGATGGGGAATCATTTGCTCAATAAACTCCTTATCAAAATCAACGGCATTCTCCAGGGCTTCGATATTGGTGCCAGAGGGCCAGCCCAGCCCCGATCTGCCACCCATCATTCCACCACCCATCATTCCTCCGCCCATCATTCCTCCGCCCATCATTCCGCGGGGTCGCCAACCCCAGGAATCACCCGGCGACCAGGCGGGCAAATCCTGCCCATACCATTGGCGATACCAGCGCCGCATCTGGTCGTTTTCTTTTTCCTGACTGGCCTTGATCCTGCGTGCGAGCTCCCTGATTTCAGGGCGTTTTGCCCGAGTAACAGCCAGGCCGGCCATCGCAATCGCCCCCTCATGGTGAGGCACCATCATCACGATGAAGTGCTGGTCAGCAGCACCTCCCTGACGCCCCCACATCCACCCGGGCCCCATCCCCTGGGCAAGGCGGACACCACCCTCGCGTGCGGAGCATCCCTGGGTGATGGCAGCTGTCAAGAGGCCCAGGGCGAGGCTGCCGGCAGCCAGCCTCAGGGCTGTGGAATGCTGCCGATGGCATGCGACATGGCTCATAACGTTGTGCCCACCGGCAATGACGTGGTTCCGGAGAAGCCTGACAGTGATTCAGGGATCTCAAACCAGGTTAGTTATTTCCACAGATCCCCCTCCACTCCAGCACACGTTTCACAGCAGGCATGCCTGAGAAATGCAGCGGATTCACACAATTCATCCAAACAACGCATCAGCGCCGACCACCAATCCTGAACGTAACAAATCACCTCCAGTGCGTTCAGGGTGTGTTCATCGCAGCAGCATGGAGAGACCGGATTGGGAGTTGACCCTGATGGCCTTACGCGATGAAACCTGCATTCCTTGCCGCGACGGCGGCCCCACGTTGGATGCGCAAGAACTGGCAGAGCTGACAGCCGAATTGCCCGGCTGGGATGTGGTGGATGGCCATCACCTGCACAGGCGTTTGGAATTTGCCGACTTCAGCACGGCACTGGCCTGGCTGAATCGCGCTGGGGCCATCTGTGAGGAGCAGGGCCATCACGCCAACTTCGCTGTGGGCTGGGGCTACGTGGAGGTTGAGATCTTCACCCATAAGGCCAATGGCCTCACCCGCGCTGATGCGGTGCTGGCGGCGAAATTTGATGGTCTCCAACCCTGATCACGACACCATGCTCGCGAAGGTGCGGCGGAAACGCAGCAGCGCAATCGTGAAAAAGCCACAACCGATCAACACGAGAGCGAGGAATTGGGGCCACACCACGGCGATCCCCGCTGAGCGGTAAAGGATCGACTGGCCAAGCATCACGTAGTGCGTGTTGGGTGCCACCAGCATGGCCAGCTGCACCCATGCGGGCATGCTTTCGCGGGGGGTGATCGAGCCCGACAGCATCTGCAGGGGCAGCACCACCATCACCAGCATCAGACCGAAGCGCGGCATCGAGCCCGCCAGGGTGCCCATGAAGATCCCCATGGAGGTGGTGGCAAACAGCTGCAGGGCCGTTCCCGCCAGAAACAGGGGGATCGAACCCGTGATCGGCACCTGCAGTGCCCCCTGCACCACCAGAAACAGGGATGCCGTGGCGGCGAGCAACACCACCAGACCCATCGACCACACCTTCGCCAGCATGATCTCCAGCGGCGTGACCGGCATCACCAGCAGGTGCTCAATCGTGCCTCGCTCCCGCTCGCGGATCAGGGCGGCGCCGCTGAGCACCAGCGCCAGCAGGGTGACCTGATTGATCAGTTGCATGATCGAGCCGAACCACACCTTGCTGAGCTCCGGGTTGAAGCGCGCCCGCACCACCAGCTCCACAGCATCGGCTGGTGCGGGCCGGTGATCCTCGCTGTGGTCCTCCAGGAACGCCTTCAAGTCCTGCTCGAGAATGGTGCGCACATAGCCACTGCCGCTGAAGGCCTGGCTCATCCGGGTGGCGTCCACATTGAGCTGCAGGGTGGGCTGGCGACCCGCCAGCAGGTCGCGTTCGAACTGGGGCGGGATCACCAGGGCGAAGCTGTCGATGCCGCGATCCAGTCGCTGCTCCATCTGGGCCCAATCCACCAGCTGGGGCGCCCGGAAATAGGGGGGCAGGAACCCGTCGCCCAGGCGCACGGAGAGGGGCGAGTGGTCTTCATCCACGATCGCAATCGGGGTGTTGTTGAGGGTCTCGGGCGACACGCGGGTGCCGGCAAACACCGACACCGTGAAGGCAAACAGGATGAGGCCGATCAGGAAGGGTTCCCGCGCCAGGCTCCAGAGCTCCTTGATGCCCAGATCGCGCACGTGCTGCCAGCGCATCGCTCAGCGCTCCTGGGCGGGGAGGGCCACCACGCTCAGGAGCAGCAACAGCGGAATGGCGAGCAGCAGGGGCAGAAACGAGGGCGCCAGCGCGCCGAAGCCCAGGGCTTTGAGAAAGGACCCCTGCGTGATGGTGAGGAAATGGCTGGTGGGATAAATCCGGGCGAGCCAGCTGCTGGGCGGGCTGAGCGCACTGATCGGATCGATCAATCCTGAAAAGGACACCGCCGGCAGGATCGTGAGCAGGGCCGTGCCGAAGATCGCCGAGATCTGGCTGGGCATGAAGGCCGACACCCACAGCCCGAAGCTGGTGGCCACAGCCACATAGAGGAGAGCGCCGGTGGTGGCGGCCAGCAGGCTGCCGCGGAAGGGCACCCCCAGCACCGTGGTGGCCACCAGGGTGAGCAGCAGGAAATTGATCAGGCCCAGGGCGATGAATGGCACCTGCTTGCCGATCAGGAATTCGGGCCGGCTCAGCGGGGTCACGTAGAGATTCACCACCGATCCCAGCTCCTTTTCCCGCACCACCGACAGGGCGGTGAGCATGGCGGGGATCAGCAGCAACACCAGGGGGATCATGGCCGGCACCATGGCGGTGATGCTGCGCACATCGGCGTTGTAGAGAAAGCGGGTTTCAACGCGCAGCGCACCGATCTTGCGGCCAGCACCGGAGCGTGGCGTCTCGAGCTGCTCCAGCCATTGGCTGTGCAGCCCCTCGATGTACCCCCGGGCGGTCTCGGCCCGCTGGGGCATGGCCCCATCCAGCCACACCCCGATTTCGGCCGGATCACCCCGCTTGATGGAGCGGGCGAAGTTGGGAGGGATCTCCAGAGCGAGGCTGAGCTCGCCACTGGCGAGTCGCCGATCCAGATCGGCATCGCTGTGCAGGGGTTGCTGTTCGCTGAAGTAGCGCGACCCGCTGATCGCCCGGCCGTAGTCGCGGCTGAGACTGCTCTGGTCGTGATCCAGCAGGGCAAAGGGCAGCCGCTCCACGTCGAAGCTGATGCCCAGACCCATCACCACCATCAGCAGCACGCTGCCGGCCAGCGCCAGCACGGCCCGCAGCGGATCGCGGCGCAGTTCGAGGGCTTCCCGCCAGCTGATTGCGGCCAGCCGGTTGAGGCTGAAGCGCCGGACCGCGGCAGCCTGGGGAACGGCCGCAGTGGGGTGCAGATCTGCCGGTACCGCAGGCAGCACGGCAGGCGGCGCTGCGCTGGGTACTGCAGGCGGCAACGGGTCTGCAGCACTCGGGCCCTCACCAGTGGCCTGGCTGAGCCGGCTGAGGAAGGCCTCCTCCAGGGAGGCGCCGCCGCTCTGGCGCGTGAGCTCCGCCGGCGATGCCGTCACCAGCACCTGGCCGGCATGCATCAGCGAGAGGCGATCGCAGCGGGCGGCCTCGTTGATGAAGTGGGTGGAGATGAAGATCGTGACCCCCTCCTGGTGGGCCAGTTGCTCCAGCTCCTGCCAGAAGCGGTTGCGCGCCACCGGGTCCACCCCGGAGGTGGGCTCATCGAGGATCAACAGCTCCGGCTGATGGATCAGCGCCACCGCCAGCGAGAGGCGCTGCCGCTGGCCCAGGGCCAGAGCCTGGGGCAGAACATCGACCAAGGGTTCCAGCTCAAAACGTTGCAGCAGCAGCTGGATGCGGCAGCGGCGCTCCGGCTCTGCCACGCCGAACAGGCGCCCATGCAGCTCCAGGTTCTGGCGCACGCTGAGCTCGCCATAGAGCGAAAAGCCCTGCGACATGTAGCCAACCCGTCGGCGGGTGCGCAGGTCGGTGGCATCGACCGGTTGGCCCAGCAGCCAGGCCTCCCCACCACTGGCGGGAAGGAGGCCGGTGAGCATCTTCATGGTGGTGGTCTTGCCGCAGCCGTTGGAGCCCACAAACCCGAAGATCTCGCCGCGGCGGATCCGCAGATTCACCCGATCCACCGCCGTGAACGCGCCAAAGCGGCAGGTGAGATCACGGGCCTCAATCACCACCTCATGGGCGGCGGGCGGCAATGCCCCCGGCGACAACAGCCGTGGCGGGGCTGCCGGCTCCGGTGCGCTTCTGCGGCCGGGGGGCAGCAGGGCGATGAAGGCCTCCTCGAGCGACACGCTGCCGGTGCGGTGCAGCAGCTCCTCCGGGGTGGCGCTGGCCAGGATGCGCCCACCGTCCATCGCCACCAGCCGCTGAAACTGGGCGGCTTCCTCCATGTAGGCCGTGGCCACCAGCACAGCCATGGCGGGTTGCCGCTGGCGAAAGCTGGCGATCAGCTGCCAGAACTGGCGCCTGGAGAGTGGGTCAACGCCGGTGGTGGGTTCGTCGAGAATCAGCAGATCCGGCTGGTGCACCAGGGCACAGCAGAGGCCGAGCTTCTGCTTCATGCCGCCGGAGAGCTGGCCGGCGAGGCGCTCCGCAAACGGTGCCAGACCCGTGCTGGCCAGCAGCTCCTCGCTGCGCCGCTGCCGTCGCGCCGGGTCGAGGCCGAACAGGCGTGCGAAGAACTGCACGTTCTCCGCCACGCTCAGCGACGGACTGAGATGGCGGCCCAGTCCCTGGGGGAGGTAGGCGATGCGGTTGCTGATCCGGCGGCGATGGCGTGGATCCGCCATCGAGCCACCCAGCACCTGCAGGGATCCCTGTTGGAGGGCCCGAGCGCCGGCGATCAGGGCCAGCAGGCTGGACTTACCCACGCCATCCGGGCCGATCAAGCCCACCAACTCGCCCGCCTGCACCTGCAGTGCCACGTCCGCCAGGGAGCGGTGACCACCTGAGCTCAGCCCCAGGTGCTGCGCCAGCACGGCCGCTGCACTCATGGCATCACTGCAGACGCTGGCGCCGGCCGCAGCTGCCAGCCGGCGGGCCAGCGCGCCTGGGGATCCAGTTGCACCAGCGCCTCCCCTGGCATGCCGGTCTTCACCTGCTGGAGGTGGCGCCGCACCAGCTCGGGGGCCAGGCGCACCTTCACCCGAAACATCAGCTTCTGGCGCTCACGCCGGGTCTCCACCGTTTTGGGGGTGAACTGGGCTTTGCTGGCCACATACGACACCGCGCCGGGCAGCACGGCGGTCGGAGCGGCATCTAGACGCAGGCGGGCAGGGGCGCCGATGCGCACCCGCCCGGCCTCCTCCGTGGGCAGAAACACCGTCATGTACACATCGCTGAGGTCCAGCAGGTTGAGCACCCGGCCGCCAGCGGCGAGCACCTCCCCGGGTTCGGCGATGCGGATCTGCACCCGGCCGGGCTTGGGGGCGGTGAGCACCATGTCGTTCAGCTCAGTCCGGAGCCGTTGGCTGCGGGCTGCGGCGGCCTGGACAGCCGCCTCGGCGGAGCGCACCTCCGATGTGGCGGTCGTGATGGCGGATCGGTGCGCTTCCAGATCGGCCTGCGCCTGGCTGACGGCCGCCCTGGCAGCCAGGAGCCGCGCAGCGTCGGTGTCGTGGATCTCCGCCGACAGAGCGCCGGTCTGGACCAGCTGGCTGGAGCGGCGGAACCGTTTCTCGGCTAGGTCCCGTTCCGCCTGGCGCTGCGCCACCACCATGGCGCTGGCCCGCTCTTCGTCGCGCCGCTGAACCAGCTGGCTGCGGGAGGTCTGCACCTGGGCGAGAGCGCGCTGCTGGTCGGCCTGCGCTTCCTGCAGCTGGGCCAGCACGGTGGCCGGATCCATGCGTGCCAGCACCTGGCCGGCACGCACCAGCTCGCCCTCCTGCACGGCAACGCTCAGCAAGCGACCGGCGGTCTTGGTGGCCACGTCCACATCCACCGCCTCCAGTCGGCCGTTACCACCCACAAAGGCCGGCGGCTGGGCGTAGCGACTTCGCAGGATCACCACACCAGCGGCGAGCGCACAAGCGACTCCTGCAGCCATCAGGAGCCAGTGCCGCTGCCGCATCCTTCTGGCCTGAGGCCGCTTCATCCATCTTGCGTCGGTTTCGGTGAACCGTCGCCAGCCTGGAGAGGTAGGCGGTTTCGGCACCATGCCCACCAGCTGCAGCCAGCACCCGGAGTCGCCGCCCACCCCTGATGGGCTGGATGGGGGCATGGCCAAGGACCCAATCTGCGGCATGGTCGTGCCCAAAGCCACGGCGCTCTGGGCGGAGCAGGGTGGCCGGCGTTACTGGTTCTGCAGCAGCGGCTGCCGCCAGAGCTTTCTCGATCCGGAGCGGGAACTGCGCCAGATGCGGCGCCGCATGGGCGTGGCCATCAGTGGGGTGCTGCTGCTGGCGCTGCTGCGGGTGGTGGCCTTTGTGGCCCTGGCGGCCGGGGTGAGCCTGCTGAGCTGGGTGCCGCTGGCCCCCCTGCCCTGGATGACCTGGGGGATGTGGCTGTTCGTGCTCACCACCCCGGTGCAGTTCATCGGCGGCTGGGGCTTCTACAAGGGTGCCTGGGCAGCGCTGCGCCACCGCAGCCTCAACATGGATGTGCTCGTGGCGATGGGCACCTCGGTGGCCTACCTCTACAGCGTGCTGGTGGTGTTCGCGCCGCGGTGGCTGCCAGGGGCGGTGGACCAGCGCGACGTGTACTTCGAGGTGTCGGCGGTGGTGATCGCCTTCGTGCTGATCGGCAAGGTGATGGAGGAGAGCATCAAGAAGCGCTCCTCGGCGGCGGTGCGGCGGCTGATGGATCTACGTCCCGCCACGGCGCTGGTGCTGCGCGCGGGAGAGGAGCAGCGCCTGCCGATCGAGGCCGTGGTGGCGGGCGACATCGTGCTGGTGCCGCCCGGGGCCAGCGTGCCGGCCGACGGCGTGGTGATCGCCGGCCAATCCAGCGTGAACGAGGCGCTGATCACCGGGGAATCCATGCCGGTGCGCAAGCGGGAGGGAGCAGAGCTGATCGGCGGCACACTCAATGGCACCGGGCTGCTGCGCATGCGCACCACCCGGGTGGGATCGGCCACGGCCCTGGCCCAGATCATCCGCATCGTGGAGGAAGCCCAGGCCAGTTCAGCGCCGGTGCAGCGGCTGGCCGACCAGGTCACGGCCTGGTTTGTGCCGGCGGTGGTGCTGGTGGCCCTGCTCACCCTGGTGGTGTGGAGCCTGGCCGGCCAGTTCAGCGGTGGCCTGCTGGCCTTCATCGCCGTGCTGGTGATCTCCTGCCCCTGCGCCCTGGGCATCGCCACGCCAGCGGCGCTGATGGTGGGCGTGGGCAAGGGCGCCGAGCTGGGCATCCTGATCCGCAGCGGAGAGGTGCTGGAGCGGGTGGAGCGGCTCACCACCGTGGTGTTCGACAAGACCGGCACCCTCACCCGCGGTACCCCATCACTCACGGCCCTGGTCCCCTGCGCCCAGCAGGGGGAGGAGCGGGTGCTGCAGCTGGCGGCCTCACTGGAGCACGGCTCCAGCCATCCTCTCGCCGGCGCCATCCTGGAGGCCGCCGCAGCACGGGAGCTGCCCTTGCTGGCGCTGCAGGCCAGCCAGGCGGTGGTGGGGGAAGGCGTGCAGGCGCGGGATGGGGGGGAGCGCGAGGAGCACGTGATCTGGCTGGGCAACCGCCGGCTGGCTCACCGCCATCTGCCTGTGCTGCCGCAGGCGGTGGAGCGGCATCTCAACGATCTGGAGACCGCCGGCAACACGGTGATGCTGCTGGGCCGCGACAGCGAGGTGGTGGGCGTGCTGGCGGTGGCCGACAGCGTGAAGCCCGAGGCGCGGCAGGCGGTGGCCGCCCTGCAGCGGCAGCGCATCCGGGTGGTGCTGCTGAGCGGCGACAACCGCACCACCGCCGAGGCGATCGCCGCCCAGGTGGGCATTCGCGAAGTGCTGGCGGAGGTGCGCCCGGAGAGCAAGGCCGACACGATCCGCAGCCTGCAGGCCGCCGGTGATGTGGTGGCGATGGTGGGCGACGGCGTCAACGACGCTCCAGCCCTGGCCGTGGCCGACATCGGCATCGCCATCGGCTCTGGCTCGGATGTGGCCAAGGAAGCCGGCGACATCCTGTTGCTTCACGACGACGTGCGGGATGTGGTGACAGCCCTGGGCCTGTCGCGGGCAACGATGAACCGCATCCGCCAGAACCTGTTCTGGGCATTCATCTACAACAGCGTGGGGGTGCCGATCGCGGCCCTGGGCTGGCTCAACCCGATGATCGCCGGTGCGGCGATGGCCATGAGTTCCCTGTCGGTGATTGTGAATTCAGCCCTGCTGAATCGCTACCGCAAGACCGGCTGACCCAGACAACTCTAGACCACATCATTCAACGCCTGGCTGCTCTGCGCAAGCCACGATCAATCAGCCCAGTTACGAATGAATGCACGACCAGCACCTGCGCGTCTCTGCGTTCATAGGGTGAATCAAAGATATTAATAGGCATCGTGACAAACGAGCAACATTCGCGCCCACATTCTGGTGCAGAACTGCACCAGACCAACCAGGGTCAAGCCATGCCACACGCTGACAGCGCGGCTTCAGTGCACTACAGGGTGAGCCGCAATCAGCGCTCTTCGGATCGCTGGCATGTGGATTGGCCTCAGGAGGGATTTCTGCAACTTGATGATGATCCAGACCAGGCAATTCAGATCACACTGGTGGATTTCAGCTGCGGTGGCCTGGGAGTCGTGCTCAGTGCCAGCCATGCGCTGCGTCCAGGCCAGAAAGGGCAACTGATCACCCAGTCCCATGGCTCAGGCTGCTGCCAACGATCCGTGCGCTGCACCTGGCAAAGGCCCCATCCGGTAGACCGTCATCTGCAGAGCGCTGGGTTCAGCTTTGAGGCGGGAGCGGAACCAGACCAGCCCCGATGGTGATGCCCGATGCCCATCCTGATGCACATCTCCCGCCAAATAGAGGCAGATCATCGGAGTGAGCAACCAAGACGATCACCCAACACCAGGATTGCCTCATTCTCCAACTCACAAGAGGCATGCTGTCCCTGGTCAAATTCAGCACCCACGACTGCTCTGGCTGCCAAGCCATGGCGGAGTACGACGCAAAGACAGCACAAAGTCTTGGCTTAAGCTTTCTCAATGTGAACATGAAAAATCCAGAGTCTTACCAGCGATATCGACGAATCCTGCTTCACCAGCACCCGCTCAGGAAAAATCTGGAACTCCCGACTTACATCCTGGTAGAGGATCCCGACAGCCACTTCCGCATCAAAGGTGAAATCACAGGAGTGTTGCCGGAAGCAGACTTCCAGCAGCGGATCCAGGCCCTTCTGGACAGCGCAACCGTTGTCTCAGCTCCTGTGACCAGCCAGGGGGGTGAGCCTTAACGCCAACCA
>JBILDP010000039.1:0-13836 GCA_044352535.1 Prochlorococcaceae cyanobacterium | reverse complement strand
CCTCGGCCATACCCGCCTGGAGGTGCTGGCCGGCAGCGTGATTGGCCCGGCCGTGGCCCTGCCCGGGCTGGTGTGGGTGGGCTCACCCCTGGCCCTGGCCCAGCACCTGGGTCTGCAGCACGCTGTCCAGATCGGCGCTGGCGCCGGCCTGGGCTAACGATCGGTGCAGCGCAATCCGGTGCCATCCCACCCGCTGCAGCTCACCCCGCACCAGCAGGCCGCGGCGGAGGCCTTCGCGGCCTGGCTGTCGGCCCCGGTGGATGGCACCCCCTTCGTGCTCAGTGGCTATGCCGGCACTGGCAAGACCACCCTGTCGATGGCATTTCTGGCTCTTGCCGAGGCGTCGGGCCTCTGCTGGACCGTGGTGGCGCCTACCCACAAGGCGGTGGGGGTATTGCGCTCCCACCTGGCCGCCGCCGGCCTCTCTCCCACCTGGTTTCCGGCCACGATCCATCGCCTGCTGCGCCTGAAGTTGCGCCGCCAGGGCGACCTGGAGCGCTGCGAGGAAACCGCCCAGACCGCCGGCGCCCTGGAAAACCTGGGCCTGGTGCTGATCGATGAGGCTTCGATGGTGGATTCCCAGCTGCTGGAGATCGCCCTGCGCTGCGCCCACCCCTTCCGCACCCGGCTGGTGTTCGTGGGCGATCCGGCCCAGCTGCCGCCGGTGGGCGAGGCGGAGAGTCCGGTGTTTGGCATGGGCCGGGCCAACCGGGCCGAACTGCGCCAGGTGGTGCGGCACCAGGGGCCGGTGCTGCGCCTGGCCAGCGGTATCCGGCAGCAGGCCCTGCCCTGTCGCCGGCCGCCGCCGCTGCCGCCGATCCGCACCGCGGAGGGCATGGTGGCCCTGCTCGATCGGCAGGAGTGGCTGGCGGCGGCCCAGGCCGCCCTGCGCCGCTCCGCCGAAACCGACAATCCCGATCTGGCCCGGATTCTCTGCTACACCAATCGCTCGCTCGAGCAGCTGGTGCCGATCGCCCGCCGCGCCCTGCATGGTGAGATGGCCGACCAGCTGCCGGTGTTGCCGGGAGAGGTGCTGATCAGCCGCGCGGCGGTGATGGCGCCGGCCTGCCGCCAGGGGGAGGAGATCGCCGAGGAGCCCGACATGGTGCTGGGCTCCAACCGGGAGCTGGTGGTGCGCGACGTGCAGCCCGAGCGCTGCGACCTGGCCGATTTCGGCGTGGCGGCTGCCGATCTGGCCGGCGACCTGTTGGAGGGGGGCATGGCGGTGCCGGTGATCGACACGCTCCTGGCCACGGTGGAGGTGGGGGAAGGGCCGCTGCTGCTGCGGCTGCTGCCGCCGATCGGCAGCCCCGGCCGCACCAGCCTCGATGCGGTGCTGCAGCGCCTGCGCACCGCCGCCCGGGCCGCCGAGAAAAGTGCCGCCAAGGCCCTCTGGCGCCGCTTTTTCCTGGTGCGCGACGCCTTCGCCTCCCTGGGGCCCGCTGCTGTGCTCACCGTGCACCGCAGCCAGGGCAGCACCTTCGGGGAGGTGTTTGTCGATGGCGATGTGTTCTGGCCCAAAGATGAGGTGTTGCGCCGCCAGCTCGTATACGTGGCGGTGAGCCGCGCCAGCCACGCGGTGAGCCTGGTGGCCGGCCCCGGCAGCCAGGCCGATCAGCAGCTCTGGCGCCAGTGGCTGCAGGGTGAGTGATCACACCTGGGCCAGCCTCAGGCCCTCCACGCCCTGCCAGCCGAGATACGCCGCCAGGGCGATGCTCACCAGCCCCACCAGCAGATCGCCGCGGGCATAGAGCCAGTCTTTGCCGCGTCGCAGCCCGGGCAGCACCCGCTCCTGGCCCAGCAGCCCCAGCGCCAGCACCGGCAGCAGCAGCAGCAGGCTGCTCATCAGGCTGAACACGGCGGTGGCCAGCACTTCCTGGGTGCGGCTCAGGCCTGCTTCCAGCAAGCTGCCGGCGGTCTTGGCAAACAGGAAGAGGTCGTCGGGGCTGGCCACCTGCAGGCCGGCGCTGATGCCCAGCAGCAGCGGCAGAGGCATGGCGCCGAAGCGCTCCAATTTGTCGGTCCAGCCCGGCGGCCCGCTCTCCTCACCGCCGCTGAGCAGCTCCTTCAGCCCCAGCGCCAGCAGGGCGCCGGCGCCGAGCAGATCGAGGCCGGTGCGATGCCCGCTGCCCTTGTCCATGCTGAGCAGCAGGCCGTGGCCCACGGTGAGCAGCACCAGCACGGTGATCGCGGCGGTGGCCACCCAGGCCAGCACGAACACACTGCCGCGGCGCAGCGGGTTGGGGCCGAGCAGCAGCAGCAGCAGCAGGGCGATGTGCAGCGGCGAGAAGCCGATGGCCAGGCCGAAGGCCGCCAGTTCAGCCAGGAGGTGGGCCATCAACGGCGCGATCAACGAGGTGTCGGCCCCTCAGCGTCGCACCTCAAACCAGTCGTCGCCGGTGACGCCGATCTGGGTCATGCTCACGCCGCTCACGGCCGAGCCGCTGGGGCCCCGCTCGCACCAGAGGCGCAGTTCCCCCAGCTGCTGCATCGGCCCCTCGGCCTGCACCTCCACCGAGCCATCGGAGCGGTTGCGCACCCAGCCGCCCAGTCCCAGTTCGCCGGCTTTGTGGCAGCAGGCGGCGCGATAGCCCACGCCCTGCACGCGGCCGCGCACGATCAGCCGCCAGCGCTCGGTGGAGCCGCCGTAGCTGCTGGTACGGGTGTCGCCGGGTTGGAGGAAGCGCGGGCTCTTGCCGCGGCGGCCAGGCGGGCGGGGATCACCGGGCAACCAGCCCAGTGGAGATGGAGCCAGCTGGCGTGCACGTTCGGCGTTGTCCATCCTTCGCTGCGGCGGCCTGTTCCCCACCCCTCAAGCTGCCACAGCGGTTGCCGCTCGGCCACGGGCTGGAGCTGCCAGCGGTGGAATTCATGGCCCATGAATCCCTCGCCGCGCCGCACCAGCAGGCCATCCACCAGGGCGGTGGCCTGGCGGTAGCCCAGGCTCAGCTCCCCCTTGCCGGCGCTGAATGGCAGCAGGCCGGCCATGGTGTGGCAGTGCCCCTGGGGGTCGGCCAGCTGTTGGCCCAGGAGCAGCAGACCGCCGCACTCCGCCACGATCGGCACACCGCTGGCGGCCGCCTGGCGCAGGGCGCCAAGACTGCGACTGGCCGCGGCCAGCGGGGCGGCGTGCAGCTCGGGGTAGCCGCCGGGCAGCACCACCGCCTGGCTTCCGGGGGGCAGTGGCTGGTCGGCCAGCGGACTCCAGGCCCGGGGCTCGAGGCCGCAGGCCTGCAGGAGCTCGGTGGCTTCCGGATAGCGGAAGTGGAAGGCGGCATCACTGGCCACCGCCACCACCGGCCGCGGCTCGGGCAAGGCTCCGCCAGCCCGACCCAGCCCGGCCCGGGCCAGGCACCACTGGATCGGCTGGCCCTCGCCGGCCAGGGGCAACGGCGGGCCCAGCAGGGGCCAGAGTCGTTCCAGATCGAGGTGCTGCTCCGCCAGCGCCGCCCAGCGCCGTTGCCGCTCGGGCAGATCCTCCAGCTCGCCGGGGCTGTGCAGGCCCAGGTGGCGCGAGGGCAGCTCCAGGGCCGGGTCGCTGGGCAGCACGCCCAGCAGGGGCACGGCGATGCTCTCCAGGGCCTCGCTCAACAGGGCCCGGTGGCGCGGGCTGTTCACCCGGTTGAGCACCACGCCGGCCAGGTGGATGGCGGGCGGCCCGTGGTCGCGGAAGCCGCGCACCAACGCCGCCAGGGAGCCCGCCTGGCGCGACGCCTCCACCACCAGCACCACCGGCAGCTGCAGCAGCGCGGCCACGGCGGCCGAGCTGCCGTGGCTGCTGGGCCCGCGGCCGTCGAACAAGCCCATGACCCCCTCCACCAGTGCCAGGTCGGCACGGCTGCCATGCCAGGCGAAGCTGCGTTGCACCCAGCCCTCTCCGCAGAGCAGCGGGTCGAGGTTGCGGCAGGGCTGGCCGCTCACCTGGCTGAGCAACTGGGGATCGAGGTAGTCGGGCCCCACCTTGAAGGGCTGGAGCACCAGCCCACGCTGCCGGGCCAGGGCCGCCAGGCAGAGGCTCAGCAGGGTCTTGCCGCTGCCGCTGCAGGGGGCGGCGATCAGGCAGGCCATGCGTCAGTCGGGCAGCAGCCGGGCGGCCAGAACGGCCGCGGTGGCCAGTAGCGGGTTGGTGGTGTCGTGACCGCCGCCAAGCAGTCGGGCCATTTCCATCTCCTCGCTCTCGTTGGGCAGGGGCACCACATCCTCAGCCAGCTCCATCGAGGCCATGCCGCCGGCCTCCAGCCGCATGCAGCCGCCCGATTCCGAGCAGAGGATCACGCACAGGGGCGGCCGGCCCTCTGGCGCGCAGATCAGCCGCAGGCCCACCAGCGCCCCGGGGTGCAGCTTGGGGCTGCCCACCGGCACCGGCATCAGCCGGAACTGCACCGAGGTGCCGTCGGTGCGCTGAAACTCGGCACCGATCCCGCCCCCCATCTGGCCTCCGGTTCCGGGGGCGGCGCCGGGGCTCTCATCCACCCGGTAGGAATCCACCAGGTGCCAGCCGAGCCGATCGGCGAGCCAGGCGGCCAGCAGCAGGCCCTTGAGCGGGTGATCCCCCTCCACGTCGATGTCGAGCTGCACCACGTGCTCGAGGGCGTTGCGGCGGGCCGGGGGGTCAAACACCATCGCCAGCGACTCGCGCCAGGTGCGCAACCGCAGCCAGTTGAGGTCGTTCACGGCCTGGCCGGCGTCGATCCGCTCCACCAGGAGATCGATGCAGCGGCGGGGCTGGCCCAGGGAGCTGTCCACCACCAGCCGTCTCGGCGGTGGTGCCAGGGCCTCCAGCAGGTCCGGCGCCTCATCGAGGCTGCTGTTCCACCACACCCAGCAGGGCAGATCAGCGGGCACCAGGGGGAGCACCAGCGGCAGGGCCTCCTTCATGGACCCCCGTCCACCGCGCAGCACCACCACATCGCCGCAGGCCGGCCCGCCGCCGCGCTCTTCCGGCAGGGGGCAGTAGGCCGCCACGAGTGATTCCAGGGGCCTGCCGCTATCGAGGGTGGGGGCCAGGGTGATCAGGCGCCGGGGCATGTGGGCGCTGATGGCGGCGTCCACAAACTGGCCGCGCAGGTCTTCGAGCGGATCGTCGCCGGGTTGCTGGCCCAGTTCCCAGGCCAGCCGCTGGTCCATCACGGCCGTGCTCAGGGGCAGGCCCAGCTCCGGCACGGCCGTCTTGGCGGCCTGGATCAGCTCTCGCTCCAGCAATCCGGTGAGGCTGGCTTTCACCCGTCCGGTGCGGATCAGGTGCTGTTGCAGCCAGGAGGGCTCGTAGACCACCAGCGTGAAGGTGGCCGCGCCGCTGGAGTGCTGCAGGTCCTCACCCCAGAGCCTCTCGAGGTAGGGCGCCAGCTCCTGGGGAGGCAGGGCGGTGGGGGCCTGAAGGGTGAGCTGGGCGGCCATGGGCGGAGCGGCGGAAGGGGGCGGCTGCGGGAGCGACTGGGCGACCAGCGGCGTCTGGTCTGGGCTGGGCTAGGGGCGGCGCCACACGAGGTCGTCGCCGGCCAGCAGGTTGTCGGCGGCGGCCGGCCCCCAGGTGCGGGCCTCGTAGGAGTACACCGGCAGTTGCCAGGGGGCTTCCTCCATCAGCTCCAGCAACGGGGTGTAGAGGCGCCAGGCGGCTTCCACCTCATCGCTGCGGGTAAACAGGGTGGGATCGCCGAGCATGGCGTCGGCCAGCAGGCGCACGTAGCCCTCGTCGCTCGGTTCGCCGAAGCTCTCGTCGTAGGAGAAGGCCATGTCCACAGGCCGGCTGCGCATGCCCGAGCCCGGTGCCTTCACCTCGAAGCGGATGTCGGCGCCTTCGTCGGGCTGGATGCGCAGGATCAGCTGGTTGGGTGTGGGAGCGCCACCGGCGGCGTCGAACAGGCTCACCGGCGCCTGGCGGAAGGTGAGCACCACCTCCGAGAGGCGCTTGGGCAGCCGCTTGCCGGTGCGCAGGTAGAAGGGAACCCCCTGCCAGCGCCAGTTGTCCACGAACAGCTTGGTGGCCACATAGGTCTCGGTGGTGCTGTTGGGATTCACCCCCGGCTCCTGGCGGTAGCCGGCGATCGGCCGGCTGCTGCTGCCGCCGGCGGTGTATTGGCCGCGCACGCAGCAGGTCCAGGGCTCGTGGTCGTTGGCCAGCCGCGCTGCCTGCAACACCTTGGCCTTCTCGTTGCGGATCGCCTCGGCATCAAAGCGGCCGGGCGGCTCCATCGCCGTGAGCGCCAGGATCTGGGTGAGGTGGTTCTGCACCATGTCGCGCAGGGCCCCACTGGTTTCGTAGTAGCCGGCCCGCTCTTCCACCCCCACCGTCTCGGCGGCGGTGATCTGCACGTTGGCGATGTAGTTCCGGTTCCAGATCGGCTCGAAGATTGTGTTGGCGAAGCGCAGCACCAGGATGTTCTGCACCGTTTCCTTGCCCAGGTAGTGGTCGATGCGGAAGATCTGGCTCTCCTTGGCGCAGCTGAGCACGATCCGGTTGAGCTCCTGGGCGCTGGCGTAGTCGGTGCCGAAGGGCTTCTCGATCACCACCCGGCTGCGCTCGCTGTCGGCCAGCAGGCCCGCGGCCGCCAGGGCCCGGGTGCCGCTGCCATAGAAGGCCGGCGACACCGACAGATAGAAGGTGCGGTTGCCGCGGGTGGCGCGGTTGCGGTCGATGCCGTCGAGCCGCTCACCCAGGCGCACGATCGTGGCCGGGTCGGAGAGATCGGCGGGCTCGTAGAAGAGCCCCGCTGCGAACTGCTCCCAGGCCGTGCGGTGCTCCGCGATCACATCGGCGAGGGCCTCGGCCATGCGGCTGCGAAACTCGTCGTCGGTCCAGGGGCGGCGGGCGCAGCCCACCACGGCGAATTCACTGGGCAGGCGTCGCTGGCGAAACAGCTCAAACAGCGCCGGGATCAGCTTGCGGTGGGTGAGGTCGCCACTGGCACCGAAGATCACCAGACACTGGGGTGGAATCACCCGTTCCTGCCGCAGGCCGACCCGCAGGGGGTTGGTGAGCACGGCACCCATGGCTGACTCGTCGTTGACCAAGGTCTAACGGTCCAGACGCCGTTGCCCAACGCTGCGGCAGGGTTTGTGAATGATTCTGTGTGGGAATGGCCAAAAAAAAGCCCGCCTGGGGGGGCGGGCTTCTCGGCTGCCTGACGGCAGAAGCAGCTGGTTGCTGCTCAGTAGGTTTCCACGTGCCAGCGCTCGGCCTTCTTGAGCTGGGGACGCAGTTCGGCCCAGTTCAGCCCCTTGGCGGCGGCGGCGGCGGTCATCGCCTCGTCGATGCCGGGCTCCATGCCCTTGAGACCGCACATGTAGACGTGGGTCTTGGGATTTTCGATCATCGAGAAGATCTCATCGGCGTGCTCGAGCACCCGATCCTGGATGTACATCCGGCCGCCCTTGGCGTTCTCCTGCTCGCGGCTGATCGCCTTGGTGTAGCGGAAGTTGTCGGGGAACTCGCTCTGATAGTGCTCGAAGTCGGCGTCGTAGAGCAGGTTTGGGGTCTTGGGAGCCCCCATGAACAGCCAGGCCTTGCCGCGGAAGTGCCAGCCGTTCTTCTCGCGCTCGGACGGTTCGAACATGCGGCGCAGGTAGGTGCGCATCGGAGCGATGCCGGTGCCGGTGGCCAGCATGATCACGTTGGCTTCTTCGTCGGCGGGCAGGAGCATCTCCTTGCCCACGGGGCCGGTGATCCTCACCTTTGCGCCCGGCTCGATGTCGCAGAGGTAGGTGGAGCACACACCGTTGATGGTTTCGCCATCCTTCTCGTATTGCAGCTGCCGCACGCACAGCGACACGGTGTTGCCCTCCATGTTGTCGCCGTGGCGGGTGCTGGCGATCGAGTAGAGGCGCAGCTTGTGGGGCTTGCCGTTGGCGTCGGTGCCCTCGGGGATGATGCCGATGCTCTGGCCCTCGATGTAGCGCAGCTGGGGCTCGCCAGCGGAGAGGTCGAAGGTGATGTGGTTCACCCGGCCGATGGCGCCCTCTCCCACCAGGCTGTAGTTCTCAGTCACCGTGCCGATGAAGGGATCCTTCGGCTTGTAGGTGTTGACGGGGACGTCGGCGTGGGACACGGAGGCAGGTTTCGAAGGGGCGGCAGGCTTGGCCTGGGCGGCAGGCTCGACCTTGGCGGCGGGCTCGGCCTGGGGGGTGGCGGCATCAGCGGCGGCCGGGCCAGCGTCGCTGGGCGACCAGGGAGTCACGGCCGTGATCCGACCGCCCTGAAGCGCAATGGTGCGCACGGTGCTCTGGAGCTGGCTGAAGGGCACCAGCAAGCGTCGCTCGGCACGGCGTTGCAGGCCGATACCCATGGCCTCCACCACAACGGTGAACATCCGGGAGTCGGACTGGGCGGAGCGACCGGTGGAAACACGCATCGAGACGGAGGCCCCCGTTAAAGCGCGCCGATCATAGAGAACGCGCATCTCCCGGTCGCTGCAGCGTCAGCTGCTTTCCCCCGCTAGGTTTGTGCGCCAGCACACCACGGCGGAGCCTTTGGCGCAGCTTCTCGCCTCGCTCGTGACTCCTCAGGCCAGCATTTCCAACGCAGGCCCATGCCCTGATCAGGGCCAGTCTGTCGCCGCGGGCGGCAGCTGTGCCCTCGACACCATCCAGCAGGAGATGGAGCGGCTGCCCCAGGGCACCCGCCGCCTGGCGATCCAGCTGCGCCTGGGCCTCGATCCCCAGTGGCTGTGGGCGGTGCTCACCGACTACGCCAATCTCAACCGCTTCATCCCCAATCTGGAAAGCTCCCGGCAGCTGTGGCGCCGCGGCAACCGGGTGGGTCTGGAGCAGGTGGGTTGCCAGCAGTTCTGCGGCTTGCGCTTCAGTGCCCGGGTGGAGCTGGAGCTGGAGGAGGATCACGCCGCCGGGGAGCTGCGCTTCCAGATGGTGCGGGGTGATTTTCGTCGCTTCGAGGGGGCCTGGCGGATCGCCGGAAGTGCCGAGGCCAGCAGCCTGCTCTACGACCTCACCGTGCAGGGCAGGCCGGGCATGCCGATCGGCCTGATCGAGCAGCGCTTGCGCGACGACCTGGCCAACAACCTCCGGGGCGTGCAACAGGAGGCCCAGAGGCGGGCGGGGCTGCTGATTCAGCCGTAAGCCGGCTCTCGAAGTCTGAACGGAACGAAGTAGGGCCTGAACCCGGTTTGGAAGATGGATCCAATGAGCTCTGAATGTGCTGACACTCAGAGCTGATTTGTATACCCCCAAGGGGATTCGAACCCCTGTCGCCTCCGTGAAAGGGAGGTGTCCTAGGCCTCTAGACGATGGGGGCGAGGCCACAGCAGCACTGGCGTTTCGGCCGTTGCGCTGATGTGTGGAAGCTACGGGGCGGGGTGTCCCTTCGTCAAGCTGGACGGGTCAGGCTCGACGGATCGGTGGGCTGGCTCTGGCCGCTCCAGACCGGCACGGTGAAGTGGAAGCAGGCACCCTCTCCCGGTTCCGACACCACCCAGATGCGCCCCCCGTGCACTTCGGCGATGCGACGGCACACCGACAGCCCCACGCCGTAGCCGGAGGTGCTGGCGGAGGTCTGGGGCAGGCGCACCCGGTCTTGAAAGATCCGCTGTTGCTCCGCACTGGGAATGCCTGGGCCGCTGTCGCACACGCTCACCTGCACCCACTGGTTGGTGCGGTGCAGCAGGGTGAGACCCACCCGGCCCCCGTTGGGCGTGAACTTGAGGGCGTTCTCCAGCAGGTTGAGAAACACCTGGCGCATCCGCCGCTGATCGGCGAACACATCCGGCAGGTCGGCGGGGATGTCGGTGATCAGTTCCAGCTGGCGCCCGATCCACAGCTTCTCCAGCTCCAGGATCGCTTCGGCGGCCACCTTGCCGAGGGCCAGGCGCTGGGGGTTGAACAGCGCCTCCCAGCGGGTGGTGCCCACCTCCAGCAGGTCCTTGGAGAGCTCCTGGATGTCGTCGAGCCGGCGCCTGAGCACGTCCTGGAAGCGCGGCGCATCGATCTGGCCCAGCTCGTGGCTCTGCAGCGCCAGCTTGGCGGCGGTGAGCGGTGTGCGCAGTTCGTGGGCCACCATCCGCAGCAGCCGCTCCTGCACCCCGAGCCGCTCGATCAGGGTCTCGTTCTCCTGGCGCAGCACCAGCAGCTGGTCTTCCAGCTGCAGCTCCCGCTGGGTGCGGCTGCCGTCGCTCTCAGCCGGCCGCAGGCTCATGCCCAGGCTGGTCACCACCTCCATCTGCTGCCAGCGGGGCAGCCAGCCCCGCAGCTTCTGGCTGATGGCGCTGCCGGCGATCACCTGCTTGGGCAGCGGTTCGAGCTTCACCAGCGCCGGGGTGGCCACCAGCCGGTGCAGCTCCAGCAGTTCGGGCTGGCGGGCCGGATCGGCCACGTCGAGGCTCACCTCGAAGCCGCTGTCCTCGGTGTTGAGGAACTGCATCAGGTTGCGCAGGTCGGCGCTCGCCAGGTGATGGCGCCCTGCCACCAGCAACAGCCGCAGGGGCTGGCGGGCCGGATCCAAGGCCGTGGGAGGTGCAGGGGGAGCTGTCACGGGCTCACCTTATGGACTTCGGGCCGAAATGGCTGGTTGTGGCTATGACGGACCTGTCGCAGTTGTGGGCTCGACAGCCCCGGGGGATGCCGACATGGCCGCACCGGAACATTGGCCGCTGGCCAGGGCGGCGGCCGAGTCAGCGCCGGGGGCCTCCCTGCACCGCCTGGTGCCCAGCCGCATCCAGCTCGACTCCAGCCTGCGCCGCTGGTTCACCCGCAATCTGGGGCTGTGGCGCTCGCAGCGGTTGTATTTCTTCGCCGATGGCGAGGCCCTGCGCGTCGACATGATGCTGCGGGTGGAGACCTTCGCCGAGCCCGTGGAGGGCGATGCGGCTTACCGCTTCACCTGGTGGCCGGAAAACGACCATGCCTTTTTTGAAAAGAAGCCTCGCTACGTGCCCACCGGCACGATGGAGGCTTACCTCTGCGGCCACCAGTTGCGTCGCAGCAGGGGCTATCTCTGCGGCAGTCCCACCAAGAGCCAGATTCGCCAGGTGGATGAGCACGAACTGATCTTTGAATCCCACTACCAGGAGTGGGACATCCTCGAGCACATCCGCCTCGTGGACCAGGACCGCTACCGGGCCCGCTCGATCTATTCCTGGAAGGACGGGGTGCTGGAGTTGGCGGAAACCCATCACGAGATCCGTGTGGAAGAGGCGGGGGCAGCCCTCAGCTGATGGCTCACAGGTGCAGATGCATCAGCATGGGCATTGATCGCGCTTTGCTCTTGACCCGTCTGTCGCTGGTTCTGCTGCCGCTGCTTCTGCCCCTGTTGCTGGTGGCCCAGCCGGCCCATGCCGCTCCGGCCACCGAGGCGGAGATGAACCTCTACACCCGCATCGCGGCGGTGAACGTGTGCCTGGCCCGGGCCGCCGGGATCGATTTCGACAAGGCCGTGGGCATCGCCGGGGAAACCATCACCCAGGTGATCCAGGGCCAGCACGGTGGTGCGATCCAGCAGGTGCGCGCCCAGCCGCTCAGCCTGGAGGAGCTCCGCCAGGGCTCGATCAACTCGGCGGTGATCGGTGCGGTGGAGGTGTGCCCCCAGCAGGTGCCGGCCGATGTGGTGAAGCGGGTGCAAGACGCCCTGAAGGCCCAGCCTGGCGGCAAGACGCCTGCCCAGCCCGCGGGCAAGGCGCCTGCGGCCCCGACTCCTGCCGCCAAGCCCTGAGCTGGTGCCGGGCACGCCCGGCACCACGGTCGCCGGCCGGTTGGGCCAGGATCCGCACAGCAAGTGCCCCTGCCCATGGCCCCTCCCTCCGCGGCCGCTGAGGTCCAGTCCGCCGTGCGCCTCGCCGACTACCGGCCGGCGCCCTGGGTGATCAGCCGCATTGAGCTCTGCTTCCAGCTGGGGGCCTCCGGTTCGGAGGTGCACGCGCGGTTGGAGTGTGCCCCCAACCCAGTGGCTGAGCCCGGGTCCCTGGTGCTGCAGGGGGTGGATCTGGAGCTGTTGGAGCTGCGCCTCGACGGCCAGCCCCTGGCCCCGCCGGCCTTTGTGCAGGAGCCGGAGCGGCTGGTGATCCCTGCCCCGCCCCAGCGGCCGTTCGTGCTGGAGAGCCGGGTGCGCATGCACCCCGAAACCAACACCACCCTGGAAGGTCTCTACGTGAGTGGCGGCCTGTTCACCACCCAGTGCGAGGCGGAGGGATTTCGCCGCATCACCTTCCATCCCGACCGGCCCGACCTGCTCAGCCGCTTCCGGGTGCGGATCGAGGCCGACCGCGCCAGCTGTCCGGTGCTGCTCAGCAACGGCAACTGCATCGAGGCCGGTGCCCTGCCCGCGGATCCGGCCACCGGTGCTGAGCGCCACTACGCCGTGTGGGACGACCCCTTCCCCAAGCCCTCCTATCTGTTTGCCCTTGTGGCGGGCCAACTTGAGGAGGTGCGCGGCAGCTTCACCACCGCCAGCGGCCGGCAGGTGGCCCTGCGGCTGCATGTGGAGCCAGGCGACGCGCCCTACACCGCCCACGCCATGGCCTCGCTGCAGCGGGCGATGGCCTGGGATGAGCAGCGCTATGGCCTGGAATATGACCTCGATGAATACAACATCGTGGCGGTGCGCCATTTCAACATGGGCGCCATGGAAAACAAAAGTCTCAATATCTTCAACTCCAAGCTGGTGCTCGCTGACGCTGAAACCGCCACCGATGGTGAGCTTGAGCGGATCGAGAGTGTGATCGCCCACGAGTATTTCCATAACTGGACCGGCAACCGCATCACCTGCCGCGACTGGTTCCAGCTGTCGCTGAAGGAGGGACTCACCGTGTTCCGCGACCAGGGCTTCACGGAGGATCTGCACGGTGCCGCGCTCAATCGCATCGAGAACGTGGCCCTGCTGCGTAATACCCAGTTTCGCGAAGACGCCGGACCCACCGCCCACCCGGTGCAGCCAGACTCCTATCAGGCAATCGACAACTTCTACACCACCACGATCTACGAAAAGGGATCCGAAGTGATCCGCATGCTCCATACCCTGCTCGGGGAGGAGGTGTTCATGCGGGGTATGGCCCTCTATGTGAGCCGCCACGATGGCTCAGCCGCCACCTGCGCTGACTTCGTGCAGGCGATGGACGATGCCGCCGCCGAGGCCTGGGCTGCCGATCCCCGCCGACCCCGCTTTGATTTCGCCCAGTTCCGCCGCTGGTATCACCAGGCCGGCACGCCTGTGCTGCACGTGCAGCGCCACTGGGACGGCCAGGCCGGGGTGCTGGAGCTGCAGCTGCGCCAGCACACCCCCCCGACTCCGGGCCAGAGCGACAAGCAGCCGCTGGTGATTCCCCTGGCCCTGGGCCTGATCGACCAGGCGGGCGAGGCGCTGCCCGTGCAGCTGGAGGGGGAGCCCGATCCGGCTGGCGGCGATCCCAGCGGCACCCGCCTCCTGGTGGTGGATCAGGCCGAGCAGCACCTGCGGCTGGTGGGCCTGCCCCGCCAGCACCATCCGCCGGCCCTGTCGCTGCTCAGGCACTTCTCGGCGCCGGTGAAGCTGGAGCTCGGCCGGCCCACCGCCGAGCTGGTGCATCTGCTGGCCGCCGATCGCGATCCCTTTGCGCGCTGGGATGCGGGCCAGGAGCTCTGGCGCCAGGCCCTGCTGGCCCGGGCGTGCGGTGGGGGCAGCCAGGCCCCAGACATCGACAGCCTGCCGGCCGGCCTCACCGATGGCCTGCTCGACGACGAGCTCGTGGATGCCCTGGGCCGGATCCTGGTTGATCCCTCCCTCTCCGATGCCAGCCGCAGTGCCCTGCTGGCCCTGCCGGGGCTGGCCGAACTGGAAGACGCGGCGGTGGCTGCGGGCCAGGAGCCCGATCCGCCAGCCCTGTTCGCGGCCCAGCTGGCGTTGCAGCGACGGTTCGG
>JBILDP010000197.1:0-4181 GCA_044352535.1 Prochlorococcaceae cyanobacterium | reverse complement strand
TGCTCACCAGGGCGGTGGTGACGGCGCTCGGGCCGGGCACGCAGATCACGGGGTATCCAGCGGCGCGGGCGGCGGCCACCAGGGCTTCGCCGGGGTCGGAGATGCCCGGCAGGCCGGCATCGCTGATTACCGCCACCGCCTCGCCGGCGGCCAGGGCCGCCAGCAGCTCGGGGATGCGGCTGGCCTGGTTGTGCTGGTGGAAGCTCACCAGCCGGGCCGCCCGGCTGGCGCCATCGGCTCCGGGCTCCCGCTGGCGCAGGCCCAGCTGGTGCAGCAGCAGGCCGCTGCGGCGGGTGTCTTCGCAGGCGATGCGGTCGGCACCGCCCAGCACCTGGCGGGCCCGGGGGGAGAGGTCGCCCAGGTTGCCGATCGGCGTGCCCACCAGATACAGCACGCCGGCCGCCGGTTCGGGAGACTGGGCCACGCGGGCTCCTGCACAATGCAGGCACCAGTCTGTTGCCGATGGATGCCACTTCTGCCGCCCATGCCGGCGCCCCCCTGGCCCTGCCCTCCGGCATCACCCTGGAGGCCCTGCTGGTGGAAGTGCGGCGCCTGAGCTGGGGCGCTGCCGACATCCTCAGGG
Organism: Prochlorococcaceae cyanobacterium; assembly: GCA_044352535.1. Lineage (GTDB taxonomy): Bacteria > Cyanobacteriota > Cyanobacteriia > PCC-6307 > Cyanobiaceae > NIES-981. Next base: position 3,598 of record JBILDP010000197.1, on the reverse strand, counting down.
CCTACGGCCGCGGCGAGCAGCCCCCCTTTGGCTTCCCGCCCGCCCTCAGCGTGGATCACGGCGGCGAGGGCCCTGTGAGTGCCGCCGACCTGGCCGTGAACCAATGGCTGCTGGATGGACTGGCCGGGGCCTTCCCCAACGCCGACTGGACTCTGCTGAGCGAGGAGACCGCCAAGGAGCAGCTCACCGCCGGGGAGCCGCTGGCGGCCGAGTGGCTCTGGATCCTCGATCCGCTCGATGGCACCAAGGATTTCCTGCAGGGCACCGGCGAGTACGCCGTGCACCTGGCCCTGGCCCACCGCGGCGTGCCGGTGCTGGGGGTGGTGTTGCTCCCCGAGATGGAGCAGCTGTGGCTGGGGGTCACTGAGGAGCTGGCCGGTGAGCCGGGGCAGGCCTGGTGCGAAAACCGTGCCGGAGCCCGCACTCCGGCGGCCTTCAGCGCTCGTCGGCCGCTGGGTGAGCTGGTGCTGGTGGCCAGCCGCAACCACCGCGACGCGCGCCTGGAGCAGCTGCTGACGGCCCTGCAGCTGGGCGATACCAAGGCGATCGGCAGCGTGGGCGGCAAGGTGGCCACGATCCTGCGCGGCGAAACCGACCTCTATGTGTCCCTTTCGGGCAAGAGTGCCCCGAAAGACTGGGACATGGCGGCCCCTGAAGCGGTGTTGCGCGCCGCCGGCGGGGCCTTTACCCACGCCGATGGCCGTCCCCTCACTTACAACACCGGCGACGTGCGCCAGGCCGGCTGCCTGATCGCCAGCCATGGCCTGGCCCACGCCGAGCTGTGCGAGCGGGCCGCGGCGGCGATGGCCCAGATCGATCCTGGCTTTGCGGTGTAGGCCGCTGCACGCAGCTGGAGTCCACAAAAAAGCCGGCCCCGAGGGGCCGGCACAGGGCTGATTCAGGCTGACGGCAAGGCCAGCTCAGATGGCCCTGCTCACTCCGGCAGGGGAGCGTCGGCCTGGGGAACGCCGCGCAGGGTGAGGTTGATGCGACCGCGGTTGTCGATCTCGCGCACGCGCACGGTCACCTGGTCGCCCACGTTCACCACGTCTTCCACCTTCTCCACCCGGGCTTCGGAGAGCTGGGAGATGTGGATCATGCCCTCCTTGCCGGGCAGGATCTCCACGAAGGCGCCGATCGGGATCACCCGAGTCACCGCACCGCTGAACACCTCGCCCTCCGACACGCGGCGGGTGAGGCCCTCGATGATCCGCTGAGCCTCTTCGGCCGCGGCACCGTCGTGGCTGGCGATGGTCACCACACCGCCATCTTCGATGTCGATCTTGGTGTTGGTGCGCTCGGTGATGCCCTTGATCGTGCGGCCGCCGGGGCCGATCACGGTGCCGATCAGTTCGGGATCGATGCGGAAGCTGAGCAGGCGCGGGGCGTGCGGGCTGAGGGTGTCGCGCGGCTTGTCGATCGCCTCCAGCATCTTCTCGAGGATGTGCAGGCGGGCGGGCCGCGCCTGGTTCACGGCCTCGGCCACGGTCTTCACCGCCAGACCGGTGATCTTCATGTCCATCTGCAGGGCGGTGATGCCCTTCTCAGTGCCGGCCACCTTGAAGTCCATGTCGCCGAGGAAGTCCTCGATGCCCTGGATGTCGGTGAGGATGCGCACCTCGTCGCCCTCCTTGATCAGGCCCATGGCGGCGCCGCTCACCGGTGCCTTGAGGGGCACGCCGGCATCCATGAGCGCCAGGGTGCTGCCGCACACCGAGCCCATCGAGGTGGAGCCGTTGGAGCTGAGGCACTCCGACACCACGCGCAGCACGTAGGGGAAGGATTCCTTCGGCGGCAGCACCGGCACCAGGGCCCGCTCGGCCAGGGCACCATGGCCGATCTCGCGGCGGCCGGGGCTGCGCATCGGCTTGGTCTCGCCGGTGGAGTAGGGCGGGAAGTTGTAGTGGTGCAGGTAGGTCTTCTCGGTCGACGGGTTGAGGTCGTCCATTTCCTGGGCGTCGCTCGGGGTGCCGAGGGTGGCGCAGGAGAGCACCTGGGTGAGGCCGCGCTGGAACAGTCCGGAACCATGCACGCGCTTGGGCAGCACGCCGGCGGCCGCCTGAATCGGACGCACCTCATCGAGGTTGCGGCCATCCACGCGCTTGCCGTCGTTGAGGATCTGCTCGCGCATCAGCTTCTTGGTGAGCGCCTTGTAGGTGTTGCCCAGGGCCTTGCCGTTGCTGCTCACCGTCACCTTGATGGCGTCGTCGTCTTTGAGGGCCGCGATCTTCTCGGCCACCTGGGCCTTGATGGCATCGAGCTTGTCGTCGCGCTCGGCCTTGGTGAGCTCGAACTGCTTGAGCACTTCGCCGATGCCCTTGGCACATTCCTTCTCCAGGAAGGAGGGCAGGGTGGAATCGGCTTCCACCTTTTCAGGAATCACCTGCTCGATGCCCAGGTCCTTGAGGAGGTTCTGCTGGGCCTTGATCAGCTCGCACACCGCTTCGTAGCCGAAGTCGATGGCCTCGATCACATCCTGTTCGGGCAGCTGATTGGCGCCCGCCTCCACCATGATCACGCCCTGAGGGGTGCCGGCCACCACCAGGTCGAGCTCCGAGCGCTCGATCTCGCGATAGCTGGGATTCAGCACGAAGTCGTCGCCCAGCAGGCCCACCCGCACGGCCGCCATGGGGCCGTGGAAGGGGATTCCCGCCAGAAGGGTGGCCATCGAAGCGCCAGTCACGGCGAGCACGTCGGGCGGCACGCGCTCATCGAGCGACATGCAGGTGGCCACGATCTGCAGGTCGTCGCGCATCCAGCTCGGGAACAGCGGACGCATCGGCCGATCGATCAGGCGCGCAATCAGGGTGGCGCGCTCGGGTGGGCGGCTCTCGCGGCGCATGAAGCTGCCAGGAATGCGACCGGCGGCATACAGCCGCTCCTCGTAGTCGCAGATCAGGGGCAGGAAGTCGATCCCTTCGCGGGGATTCGAGCGGGTTGCCGTTACCAGGATGGCGGTGTCACCGCACTCCACCATCACCGCACCCCCGGCCTGGGGGGCAAAACGACCGGTAGTCAGCCGGATCTCCCGACCATCGAAGGAGATCGACTGAGTTTGTCCTTGCACTGGGGCTTATCTCTCTTTGTCAAGTGCCATTCTCGCACTTGAGCCGCAATGCTGCAGAACGGGGCTTACCCACTGCAGCAAAACGGATGTCACTGCAGCAAAACGGATGTGCTGGTGAGGCCAGACAATCGAAAGGCGCCCACCGGGGCGCCTCAGGAGCCGCAGCAGCGGCTGGATTCGGTGTTGGCGGAGTGGTGAAGCTCGACTACCAGCTCGACTTCACAACGCCGGGGAGCTCACCCTTGTGGGCGCGCTCGCGCAGCTGGTTGCGGCACAGGCCGAAGTCGCGGTAGACGCCGCGGGGCTTGCCGGTGGCCCAGCAGCGGTTGCGCACGCGGATGGGGGCGCTGTTGCGGGGCAGACCCTGGATTTTGCGATGGATCTCCAGGCGCTCCATCGGATCAGCGGCGGCTTCGAAAGCAGCCTTGAGGGCGGCGCGCTTGGCGGCAAAGCGCTCCACCAGCTTCTTGCGCTTCACGTCGCGCGCAATCATCGACTTCTTCGCCATGCGGGCTGGAGAGCGATCTGAAC
>JBILDP010000048.1:0-12133 GCA_044352535.1 Prochlorococcaceae cyanobacterium | reverse complement strand
CAGCTCCCCCTGGCGGCCGCCAGCATCGACGCAGCCCTGATGGTGGCGGGCTGGCAATACCTGCAATACCCGGAAGCGGTGGCCGCTGAGCTGTTGCGGGTGGTGCGCCCCGGCGGCCAGCTGATCGTGGCCTTCAGCAACCGTATGTTTTTCACCAAGGCACCCCAGGTGTGGACCGACGGCGATGACCGCGACCATCTGGCGGTGGTGGCCCGGGTGCTGATGGCTCAGGGTTGGCCAAAGCCGGAGCTGATCGCCGAGGCCACGCCCGCCGAGGGGCCCCTGGGCTGGATCGGGGCCAAGGGCGATCCCTTCTTCGCCGTGGTGGCCAGCAAGCCAGCCGCCTGAGGCACATCTGCCTGTAGCCGCTGTCAGATCCCGTGGCCAGGATGGGAACGACTGGATCCGATGGCGATGGAAAGCGACGTGCTGCTGCCGGTTGCCGCGGGCCTCGGCCTGATTCTGCTCATCGTGGTGGGATCGGTGGTGGTGTTGCTGCGCCCGAGTGATACCCAGGAGCGCAAACCCTGAGCGGCCACGCCAGCCTGATCTGACAACCGGCCCCTGCCGCAGGAGACTGGCTCCACTTCAGTCGCGTGTCGATGCCGTTGTTCCCCGTTCGCCGGCGCTCGTGCCGGCGCTCTCTGCGAGCGGCGCTGCTCGCCGGTGGTGCCGTTGTCACGGCCTCGCTGGCAGCCACTCCGGCCCGGGCGCTGGAGCGTGTGGAGCTGCTCCTGCCCCTGCTCGACACCAGTTTCAGCCTCAATCTGGCGGAGCTGGCCGGCGACCGCTCGCCCATGGCGGGCGACAGCGACCTGGCCCAGCTGGACCAGGCGCTCGATGGGGTGATTTCGCGCAAGCTGCGGGAGCTGTTTCTGCAGCCCCTGCCGGTGCTGAACCAGAACCTGGCCAACCAGGTGGCCCACAGTGCCCTGCTGGACCAGGCCCTGCTGGCCGCCTCCGCCCTCGGCCAGGTGCAGGGCCTGCCCGCCCAGACCGACCCGGGCACGGATCTGGCGCTGGTGGTGCAGCGGGCCTCCGCCAAGGGCGAGCTCTCCCTGCTGGCCCTCTTGCAGGCGATCCCGGGCGAGTCGGTGACCGTGGACCTGGATCGGGCCCTGGCCCTGCTGCGCCGGTTGAAGAGCCAGCAGCAGCTGGCCGCCCAGCTGATCAACGGTTCCGCCCCGGTGGCGGCCAATCCCCAGCAGGCGGCGATGGGACCGCGCCAACCCCAGCGCAGCACCCGCAGCATTGCGGTGCCCCACCGCAGCGAGGCCCTGGAGCTGGTGGTCTACAGCCCGTCTGGCGCTGCCGCGCCGCAGGCCCAGCAGCGCCAGCTGGTGGTGATCTCCCACGGCCTCTGGGATGCTCCGGAAAACTTCGAGGGCTGGGCCCGCCTGCTGGCCAGCCATGGCTACACGGTGGTGCTGCCGCGCCACCCCGGCAGTGACGCCAGCCAGCAACGGGCCATGCTCTCCGGCAAGGTGCCCCCGCCCTCTCCCGAGGAGCTGACGCTGCGGCCCAAGGACGTGAGCGCGATCGCCGATGCCCTGGCCACTGATGGACAGCTGGTGGTGATCGGCCATTCCTGGGGAGCCACCACGGCCCTGCAGCTGGCCGGCGCCTCCCCCAGTGCCAACCAGCTGCGCGAGCGCTGCGGCCTGCTAGACGATCCGGCCCGCAACCTCAGCTGGGTGCTGCAGTGCAGCTTCATGAGCTCGGCCGACCGCTCAGGACTGGGAGATCAGCGCGTGATTGCGGTGGCGGCCGTGAGCCCGCCCCTCAACCTCCTGTTTGATCACGGTGCCTCCCGGGCCATGCATGCCCGCACCCTGCTGGTGAGCGGTAGCCGCGACTGGGTGGTGCCTCCGGATGTGGAGGCGATCGAGCCCTTTGGCCGCAGTGCCTCTGCCGGCCATCAGCTGCTGCTGGTGGGAGGTGGGGATCACTTCAACCTGCGCGCTCCCGCTTCGGGCAATGGCGGCCCCCTGGCGCCGGTGATGCTGGCCTGGGTTCAGGCGGCCTTCGCCGCCGGGCCTCAGGTTCGTCCGGCCGCGGGGGCGCCGCCGCTGCTGCCGCCCTCCGGTTGGGGCAACGGCGCCATGCCGCTGGTGGAGGTGAAGCCGCCGGCTGCCAGCCCTTGAGGTGTGCTCCAGAATGCGCGCTCCCAGATAGTCCAGGCAGCGCCCTGGCTATCGGGGCTCCGTGATGCCTCGTGTATGACTTTGCTCACCAGTTCCATCGCCATCGTTGTCGGCATTGCCCTGCTGTTCGGGGGCGGCGAATTGTTTGTGGCGGGATCCGTGGCGCTCTCGCTGCTGCTCGGCATCCCCCAGATCGTGATCGGCCTCACGGTGGTGTCGCTCGGCACCAGTGCGCCGGAACTGTTCGTGAGCCTGATCTCCACCATTCAGGGAAATCTGGGCGTGGTGGGCGCCGACAACCTGGCCGTGAGCAACATCGTGGGCAGCAACATCTTCAATGTGCTGGTGGTGCTGGGCCTCAGCGCGGTGATCATGCCTCTGCGCGTCAAGAGCCGCCTGGTGAAGCGCGATGTGCCGCTGCTGCTGGGCGTGTCGATGGCGGTGTGGGGCATGGCCTCCGCTGGCCGGGTCACCTGGCAGGCCGGCGTGGCCCTGCTGGTGGCCACGCTGATGAACATCATCTGGGAGATGCGCACCGCCGGCGAAAACCCCGATGAGGTGAACGAGATCGATGAGGCCGAGCGGGCCACCCCCCTGGTTTCCGGCCTCAAGCTCGCCGCGGGTCTGGTGCTGCTGGTGGCGGGATCCCAGCTGCTGGTGAAGGGCGCCACCGCCGTGGCCCTCTCACTGGGAGTGAGCACCACCGTGATCGGTCTCACGATCGTGGCCGCCGGCACCTCCATGCCCGAACTGGTGACCTCCCTGGTGGCGGCCTACCGCGGCAAGGCCGACCTGGCGATCGGCAACGTGGTGGGCAGCAACCTGCTCAACCAGCTGGTGATCCTGGGTCTGTGCGCCACCGTGTCTGGCGGCCGGGGCCTGGGCGTGGATCCGGTGATGGTGCAGCGGGATCTGCCGATCATGGTGCTCACCACCATCGCCTGTCTGCCGATTTTCTGGACCCAGGGCGTGATCACTCGCCTCGAAGGCGCAATCCTGGTGCTGCTCTACGCGGCCTATTTGGTGGAGCAGCTGCTGCTCAACACCGCCCCTTCCTATTCCGATGAGTTCCGTCTGGTGGTGCTGGTGGGGCTGGTGCCGGCCGTGCTGGTGTTTCTGGTGTGGCAGGTGCTGGCCTGGCGGGAGCAGCGCCGGCTTTTCTAATTTGCCTGCAATGATCGCGGAGGCCGATGCCCTCTCTGCCAGAACCCTGCCGGGCGGTGGTAGCCCGTCCTGGCGGCTGGGCCGTTGCCGGCTTCGTTCTCGCCGCCACCACCCTCACCCTGGCCGGCTGCAGCCAGCCCGACACGGTTGCGCTCAAACGCCTGGCCTGTGAGCAGGCTGGTGCCAACCTTGATCTTCAGTCGCTGAGCCAGCTGGATGCCCTGCGCAAGGCGCTGGGGCTGGCCCGCGATGTTGACCCGATCGGCTATTGCCGCTCGATCGGTGCACGCCTGGAACCATCGCAGTCCGCGCCAGGCGCAGATTCCGAAGCCGCTGAGCAACCCGGCCAATCCGAGTAGCCCAGGGGCCCAGTGCCTGGTGAGCTAAACCACGCCAACTTTGCTGCCAAACTGCGCCGATCGCTGATCGCCGCACCGTCCATGGCCCTGCTGCCCAGACTGGCCCCTGCCGTTTCCCTGCTGGCCTGTCTGGTCCTGGCAGCCTGCGCCTCCGGTGATGGCACGGTGCAGAGCCAGAAGCTGGGGGCGATCAAGGCACGCGGCACCCTGATCTGCGGGGTGGAGGGCAAGCTGCCGGGCTTCAGTTTCGTGCAGTCGAACGGTTCTTACAGCGGCCTGGACGTGGATGTGTGCAAGGCCGTGGCTGCCGCCGTGCTGGGTGATCCCACCAAGGTGCAATACCGCGACCTCAACTCCAGTGAACGTTTCGCCGCCCTGGCCAGCGGTGAGGTGGATCTGCTCTCCCGCAACACCACCGTTACCCTCAGCCGTGATGCATCGGGCGGCAACGGCCTCAGCTTCGCGCCCACCGTGTTTTACGACGGCCAGGGCGTGATGGCGCCCAGCGCCAGTGGCATCAAGGGGCTCAAGGACCTGGCCGGCAAGCCCATCTGCGTGGAAACAGGCACCACCACCGAGCTCAACCTCGCCGATCGCATGCGCGAGATCAAGGCGCCCTACACGCCGCTGAAGTTCCAGACCAGCGACCAGACCTACGCCGCCTACCTGCAGGGGCGGTGTGTGGCGGTGACCAGCGACCGCTCCCAGCTGGCCGGCAAGCGCAGCAGCTTCCCCGACCCCGCGGCCCACACCCTGCTGCCGGAGGTGCTGAGCAAGGAGCCTCTGGCTCCGGCCACCACCAACGCCGATCCGGCCTGGTCGGATGCGGTGCGCTGGACCGTGTTTGCCCTGATGCAGGCCGAGGAGCTGGGCATCACCCAGGCCAACGTGGACGCCAAGCTGGCTGAGGCGAAGGCTGACACCAACCTCGCTGATCTGCGCCGTTTCCTCGGCGTGGAGGGAGACTTCGGCAAGCAGCTGGGCCTGCCCGCCGACTTCGTGGTGAGTGCCGTGAAGGCCGTGGGGAATTACGGCGAGATCTTTGAGCGCAACGTGGGCACCAGCTCGCCGCTGAAGCTGGAGCGCGGCCTCAACCGCCAGTGGCAGCAGGGCGGCCTGATCTACTCCCAGCCCTTCCGCTGATGGATGCCGCGGTGACCCCCTGGTGGCGCAACCGCCGCCTGATTCCCTGGCTCGTGCAGGCCGCTGCCGGTTTGGCGCTGCTGGTGCTGGTGGCCTTCCTGCTGGGCAACCTGGTGCGCAATCTCACGGCGGCCGGTCTGTTGCTCAGCTGGGGCTGGCTCGATAATCCGGCCGGCTTCGACATCTCCGAAACCCTGATTCCCTTCAGGGCCGATTTGCCCTACTGGCGCGGGCTGCTGGCTGGGCTGGTGAACACTGTGCGGGTGGTGCTGGTGGGGCTGGTAGGCGCCACCCTGCTGGGCACTCTTGTGGGGATGGCGGCCTTCAGCAGCAACGGCTTGCTGCGTCGGTTGGCCAGGGTCTATGTGGAGGTGATCCGCAACATTCCGCTCCTGCTGCAGCTGGTGTTCTGGTATTTCGTGGTGTTCCTGGCCCTGCCGGGTGGTCGGGATGCGCTTCAGCTGCCAGGGCTGGTGCTGGCCAAGTCGGGCCTGTATCTGTGGCGCCCCGAACTGGTCGACGGCCAGTGGCAGGCGCCCCTGCGGCTCACCGTGGAGTTCAGCGCCCTGCTCACGGGCCTCGTGGTGTACACAGCCGCTTTCATCGCCGAGGTGGTGCGTGGTGGCGTGGCCGCGGTGCACCGTGGGCAGTGGGAGGCGGCACGCTCCCTGGGCTTCAGCCCCTTCCAGACTCTGCAGCGGATTGTGTTGCCCCAGGCCCTGCGGGTGATCGTTCCGGGGCTCAACAGCCAGTACATCTCCCTGGCCAAAAACTCATCGCTGGCTGTGGCCTGTGGCTACACGGATCTCTACTCGGTGGCAGAAACCACCCTCAACCAGACCGGCAGGGCTGTGGAGGTGGTGCTGATTCTGCTCGGCTCCTACCTTCTGATCGACCTGCTGATCTCAGCGCTGATGAATGGCCTCAACGGCCTGGTGCAATTGAGGGAGCGCTGATGAATCCGCTGGTTCAGCGCCTGCGCCGCGAGTTGTTCGCCACGTCCTTCGATGCGGTGATCTCGATCGCCCTGATCACCGCTCTGCTGGTGGCTGCCGGTGGCTTGCTGAAGTGGGCCCTGTTTCAGGCCCAGTGGGCCGTGATCCAGGCCAACAGCACCCTGTTTGCTGTGGGGCGCTACCCGAGCGATCAGCAGTGGCGCCTCTGGCTCCTCACCGCCCTCCTGGCAGCTGCCACCGGGCTGAGCTGGGGCCTGCTGCGAGCCACGCCCCGCGCCGGCCGCCCTGCCCGCCTCTGGCCCCGGAACGACCGCCTGGCGGTCGTCATCCTGCTGGCCCTGGCCCTGTTGGTGCCCCTGGGGCTGGGCCTCCAGCTCCCCATTCAGTTGCGCTGGTGGTTGATCGCTGCCGTGCTGGTTGGGCTGCGCTGGGCCTCGGGCCGCTGGGCCGCGCTGCTCACGCCGGCCTGGCTGGGCCTGTTGCCTCTCCTCTGGCCGGTGCTCTACCTGCTGGGGATGGTGCTGATCAGCGGCGGTCTCGGCCTGATTCAGGTGCCCCCCTCGGAATGGGGCGGGCTGCTACTCACCCTGCTCCAGGCCAGTTTCGCGATCCTTCTCTGCTTCCCGCTGGGTGTGCTGCTGGCTCTGGGCCGCCGCAGCACGCTGCCGCTGCTGCGCTGGGGCTCGGTGCTCTACATCGAGTTCATCCGGGGAGCGCCGCTGATCACCCTGCTCTTCCTGGGCCAGAACATTCTGGGCTTCCTTCTCCCGGGCGGCATGACCCCTGAGAGGGTGTGGCGCGCAGCCTGGGTGCTCACCCTGTTTGCGGCGGCCTATGTGGCCGAGGCCGTGCGCTCCGGCCTGGCGGCCGTGCCCGCAGGGCAACTGGAGGCGGCCCGTTCATTGGGGTTGTCCGTGCCCCGGGCCCTGATCCACGTGGTGCTGCCCCAGGCTCTGCGGGTGGCTCTCCCGGCCACGGTGGGGCAGTTCATCAGCCTGCTCCAGGACACCACCCTGCTCTCGCTGATCGGCCTGCTGGAGCTGCTCGGCACGGCCCGCACCGTGATGGCCAACCCTGCTTTCCTGGGCAAGAACGCTGAGGTCTATCTGGTGCTGGCCGTGCTGTTCTGGTGCTGCTGCGCCGCACTGGGGCTGGGCAGCCGTGCGCTTGAGACCCGCCTCAACCCCCATGCATCCCACGCCACCGCCCAGGCATGACGACCTACACGATGCCCGGCTCCACGATGCAGGCCCCCACCATGATTGAGGCCCGCGGGGTCGAGAAGTGGTACCCCAACGGCTTTCACGCCCTACGTGGCGTGGATCTCACGGTGCACCAGGGCGAGGTGGTGGTGGTGATGGGGCCCTCGGGCTCCGGCAAGAGCACCTTCATCCGCACCTTCAACGCCCTGGAGGATTTTCAGAAGGGTTCGATCGTGGTGGATGGCATGCCGCTCTCCAACGATGTGCGTCAGATCGACGCCATCCGTCGTGAGGTGGGGATGGTGTTCCAGCAGTTCAACCTGTTCCCGCACCTGACGGTGCTGGAGAACCTCACCCTGGCCCCGGTGCTGGTGCGCAAGCGATCGAAGGTTGACGTGGAGCGCCAGGCGATGGAGCTGCTTGAGCGGGTGGGAATCCATGAGCAGGCCCGCAAGTATCCCGGGCAGCTCTCAGGCGGTCAGCAGCAACGGGTGGCGATCGCCCGCTCCCTGTGCATGGAGCCGCGCATCCTGCTGTTCGATGAGCCCACCAGCGCCCTGGATCCGGAAATGGTGCAGGAGGTGCTGGCAGTGATGCAGGAGCTGGCCCGCGATGGAATGACCATGGTGGTGGTGACCCACGAGGTGCGCTTCGCCCGGCAGGTGGCCAGCCGGGTGGTGCTGATGGCCGATGGCCGCGTGTTGGAAGAAGCGCCGCCGGAGCAGTTCTTCACCAACCCCCAGCACCCCCGCAGCCGCCAGTTCCTCAGCCAGATCGCATGAGCCCACATGGTTCCCTGGATGGTGCCCGGTGATCAGATCCCGAACCAGCGGCAGACCAGAAAAGGCACCAACAAGGTCATGACGATGGTGAGTGGGAAGCCATAGCGGGCGATGTCCAGGAACCGATAGCGCCCGGGGCCGAACACCATCAGGTTGGTCTGATAACCCACGGGGCTGAGGAAGCTCTGGCTGGCCCCGAACAGCACCGCGTAGATGAAGGCCATGGGTGGCTGCTCCAGGCCCACCGCCAGCTGGCCGGCAATCGGGATCAGCATGGCCACCGTGGCGGCGTTGCTCATCACCTCGGTGAGCAGGGTGGTGAACAGAAACACCACCAGCAGGGCCGCATAGACCGGCCAGTTTTCAAGGCTCAGCAGCAGGGCTTTGGCGAAGGCCGCCGCCAGGCCGGTGTTCTCGAGAGCCACGCTGAAGCTGGCCAGGGAGCCCAGCAGCAGGATCACATCGAGTCGGATGGCCCGCTGCAGCTCGCCAGGCCGCAGGCAGCCGGTGGCCACCATCGCCACCGTGCCGAGGAGCACCGAGGCCACCAGGGGGATGAGTTCGAAGCTGGGCAGAAGGATCACCAGGGCAGCGATCAACAGGGCAACCGGCTTGCGGTTCACGGTGGGCAGATCCTTTTCCAGCTGTTCAAGCACCACCAGATCGTTGTTGGCCTGCAGACCGCGGATGGCATCCTTAGGGCCCTGCAGCAGCAGCACATCGCCCTCACGCAGCTGCGCCCGACCGAGGCGCTCGCGCAACACCGCGTTGCCACGGCGCAGGGCCAGCACCGTCACGTTGTAGCGCTGGCGGAAGCGCAGATCGCGCAGACTCTCGCCTGCCAGGGCTGACCCCGAGGGCAGCAGCACCTCAACCATGCGCTGGTTGTTCTGCTGGTCGGGCAGCACTGGATCCTCAGGGGTGGGGGCCAGCACCACGGTGTGGTCCTGCTGGAGGCGCAGTAGGTCTTCGCGGCTGCAGCGCAGCAGCAGCCGATCGCCCAGAGCCAGGGTGCGGTCGGCCAGGGGCGGCAGGAAGCGCTCACTGTCGCGGTGCAGCTCCAGCACATCCACGTCGAAGCGACGCTGCAGGCGGCTGCCGTGCAGCGACTGGCCGATCAGTTCTGAGCCCATGGGGATCTTCACCTCGGTGAGATACCCGCTGCTGGAGAGGTTGGCGATCAGGTCGTCGTCGTCGGTGCCGCGATCGGGCAGAAAGCGATCGGCCAGCAGCACCATCACCACCCCGCCCACCAGCCACACGCCGATGCCGATGGCGGTGAAGCTGAACAGACCGAAGGCGCCGTAGCCCAGCTTGCTGCTCACCTCGCTGGCCAGCAGGTTCACCGAGCTGCCCAGCAGCGTCATGGTGCCGCCCAGGACGGTGGCAAACGACAGCGGCAGCAGCACCTTGGAAGGGGAGATGCGGCGCCGCTGGCACCAGCTCTCCACCACCGGCAGCAGGCTGGCCACGATCGGGGTGTTGGGCACGAAGGCCGACACCGGCGCCACGGCCGCCACCATCAGGGTGATCATCCGTTTGGGGCTGCGCACCGCATCGGAGCCGATCAGGGCCCGCAGTCGGTCGAGACCGCCGCTGCGGAACAGGCCTGCCGAGAGAGCGAACAGGCCCATCAGGGTGATCAGGGCGGGGCTGCCGAAGCCCTCAACCGCCTCGCTGGGTTTGAGTACTCCGGTAACGATCAACAGGGCTGCTGCCAGCAGGCCCGTGACCTCCGGCGCCAGCCAGCCGCCGATAAACAGCACGATCGAACCGGCCAGCACCAGCAGGGTGATCAGCGCCCCGGGCTGGAGCACGGCCGCGAACAGGTCGGACAAAGCACAACGGCGGAGATCAGCACATTACGCCGGCCAGCAGATCGGGAATAGGGGGTATGCCGGTTTCGGCTTTGGAGGCTTCAGTTCAGGATCGTGTTGTGGAGGCCCTCCAGGCCCTGCCAGCCCAGGTAGAGCCCCAGCCCTAGGGCAAATACGCCCACCAGCCATTCAGCCCGGTGCACCAGCCAGTCGTTGAGGGCCGTGAGCGGTGCCCTTAGGCGTTCGCCGCTCACCAGCCACAGCAGCGGCGGCAGCAGCAGCAGCGAGGTGGTGATCGCCACAAACACCGCTCCCACCTCCAGATCGCCCCGCAGGCTGGTGTGGTTGGTGAGCAGCATGCCGCCCTCCTTCACATAGAACACCAGGTTTTCGGGGCTCACCAGGGCGCAGCCGGCGCCGAGGGTGAGCAGCGGCAGTCCGCCCAGTTCCGGCAGTTTGCCCATCAATTGCATCGCCCAGTTCTCCTCGCCGATCGCCACCGCTGGGGTGAGTTGAAACAGCCCCAGCCCCAGCAGTGCTCCGGCGCCGATCAGATCGATCAGGATCTGGCCGCGGCTGCCCAGGTGCATGGCCCAGCTCAGGCGCCCGCCCACCGCCACCACCAGCCCAAGGGCGCCGCCATTGGCCAGCATCCAGCCTGCCAGAAAGGTGCAGCAGCGGCGCAGGGGCTGGGCTCCCAGCAGCAGCAGGGCCACCAGGGCGATGTTGATCGGGCTGAAGGAGATGCCCAGCCCGAAGGCGATGGTCTGGGTGAGCCAGTGGAAGGGAAGCATCAGGAGCTGGGGCCTGCGGGGAGTGTGGTGCTTTGGAGTTGGGCTGGGTGGCAGCAGACTTCCAGCGCGTTGGTTGGAAGCTGAGTTCCGCTGAAGTCCCCATCCCTGCTCACCACGCTGCTGATTCTGTTGATCGGCCTGGCCGCAGCGCGACTCACCGCCGGCAAGCTGGCGCGCTGGGCCGTGCCCGCCATCGTGGTGGAGTTGCTAGTGGGCTTTGGGCTGGGCAACAGCGTGCTGCCCTTCAGCAGGATTGAGCCCCTTGCCGGGATCACCGAGCTGGGGGTGCTCACCCTCTTTTTTCAAGTGGGTCTTGAGGTGCGCGGCGGGCTGCTCGGTTCACGGCCCAGAGCGGTGTTGCGGCTGGTGCTGCTATCAGCCCTCACCCCCCTGCTGGCCTGGTGGCCGCTGCAGCAGCTGTTCAATCTGCCGCTGGGCACCACCGTGCTGTTTGTGGCCGTGCTCAGTGCCACCGGCACAGGGGTGACCCTGCGCGCCCTGGCCCAGGCCGGCGCTCTGGGAACCCCATCGGGGCGCCTGCTGGTGGGCGTTTCGGTGCTCGACGATCTGCCGGCCATCGGCCTGCTCACCCTGGCTTCCATGCTCGGTGCCGGTGTCACCGCGCCGGCCAGTGGAGGTGCGCCTGACTTCATTGGGGTTGGGATCACGCTGCTGGTGATCGCACTGGCAGCTGCCAGCTTCCCGATCAGTCGCTGGTGGCACACCTGTTATGGCTCATGCCAACCCGGTCCGCTCGGTGTGTTGCTGCTGATCACCGGCTGCAGCTGGCTGGGGGAGATCTCGGGGCTCACCAGCCTGCTCGGTGCCCTCTGGGGGGGGGTGTTGCTGCAACGGCTGGCCCCGATGCAGGAGGAAACCACCCAGGCTGTCGACCTGCGTCGCCAGCTGGCGCTGCTCTCAGAGGTATTCCTGCCCCTGTTCTTCCTGAGCGTGGGCATGCGGATTGAGGCCGCCACCCTGCTGGAGCCATCCGCCTGGGGGATGGCAGGGCTGCTGTTTCTGTTGGCGATCCTGTGCAAGGCGATCTGCGCCTTCGGCGTCTCCAGGCGCGATCAGGCAGCGGGCGTGGATCGCTGGCTGGTGGTGTTTGGCCTTGTGCCCCGTGGCTTGCCGGGCCTGGTGTTTGCGTCCACCGCCCTGGCTGCGGGATTGATCAGCCCGTCTCAGTTCTCGGCTCTGGTGCTGATGGTGAGTGGCACCACCGTTGTGGGGCTGCTGCTGCTGGGACGGCGATTGGCAGCCCGCTCCCTGACCATCTCCTGATCGTCTCCAGGTGCTCGTCTCAAGCTAAACAGCTCAGTTGATCGGTCTGCTCTTCTTCGCCCCGCCCAGCAATGGTGCCGCTCACCACGGGAGAGAACTGGCAACATTTCATACCGGGGAATCCCTGATCTTCTGCGCCGGAACGACCCCGCAACTTGCCCTAAGGTCCCCACTTCATCTCCAACCAAAGCGTGGCGCTGCACCGCACAACGTCCTGGCATGCGCTGGCGGCCCCGGACGCCCTGGATGAGCTCAAGGCCAGTCGTGAAGGCCTGTCAACCGCTGAGAGTGCCCGCCGCCTTGCCGACGGTGGCCCCAACAGGCTGGAACTGGCCGCCGGTCGCAGCACCTGGCAGATCCTCTGGGATCAGTTCAGCAACGTGATGCTGATCATGCTCCTGGCCGTGGCTGCGGTGTCGGCAGGCGTGGCCTACGTGGAGCAGAAGTTTCCCAAGGATGCCATCGCCATCGTGCTGATTGTGGGCCTC
>JBILDP010000038.1:0-14044 GCA_044352535.1 Prochlorococcaceae cyanobacterium | reverse complement strand
CTCCAGAGGGAGCGCCGCCCGATGGCTGCTGGCTGCTGGCCGACAGCCTGCTGGTGTTTGACCAGGTGAAGCGCCAGATCACGGCCGTGGCCTATGCCGACCTCAGTGGCGGAGCCGATCCAGAGGCTGCCTACGCCGCCGCTCGGGCCCGCATCGCCACCCTGGAAGCCCGCATGCACGAGCCCCTGCCGCCTGGGGTCACGCCGTTGCAGTGGCACGACGCCGCCACCAGTGAAATCGTGGACCAGCTCCAGCCAGTGAGCAACCGGGGCCAGGCCGATTTCGAGGCGGCGGTGGCCACGGCCCGCGGACACATCGCCGCCGGCGATGTGTTCCAGCTGGTGCTGAGCCAGCGGCTGGAGAGCCGGATTCAGCGCGATCCCTTCGAGCTCTACCGCAGTCTGAGGATGGTGAATCCATCCCCCTACATGGGGTTCTTCAACTTCGGCGGCTGGTATCTGATCGGTTCAAGCCCCGAAGTGATGGTGAAGGCCGACCCGCTGGAGGGCGGTGGCATCCAGGCCTCCCTGCGGCCGATCGCCGGCACCCGCCCGCGGGGCAGCGACGAAACCGAAGACCAGGCCCTGGAGGTTGAGCTGCTGGCCGATCCAAAGGAACGGGCCGAACACGTGATGCTGGTGGATCTGGGCCGCAATGACCTCGGCCGGGTGTGTCAGCCGGGCACGGTGGCGGTGACCGACCTGATGGTGATCGAGCGCTACTCCCACGTGATGCACATCGTGAGCCAGGTGGAGGGCCTGCTGGCAGAGGACAAGAGCGTGTGGGACCTGCTGATGGCCTCCTTCCCAGCCGGCACCGTGAGTGGAGCGCCCAAGATCCGGGCCATGCAGCTGATCCATGCGCTTGAGCCCGATGCCCGCGGTCCCTACTCAGGGGTGTATGGCGCCGTGGATCTGGCCGGTGCGCTCAACACCGCCATCACCATCCGCACCATGGTGGTGCTGCCCCACGCCGAGGGAGGCTGGCGCGTGCAGGTGCAGGCAGGAGCAGGCGTGGTGGCCGATTCGGTGCCCGAGGCCGAATACCAGGAAACGCTCAACAAGGCCCGGGGCATGCTTAAGGCCCTGGCCTGCCTGCTGCCGGCCCAGCCATGAGCGATCTGTTGCTCAAGGGCTTTGAGGTGGAGATGTACACCGGTCGGCCCGACGGCACGGTGGTGGGGTGTTCGGCTGAGGCGGCCGCCGCGCTGGCCGGATTCGTGACCGAGCCCGACCATCGCAACCTCGAATACATCACCCCGCCCGACGCCAGCTATGTGCGCCAGCTGGAGCTGCTGCTCGAGCCGCGTCAGCGGCTGCGCAGCTGGCTGGCCCCGCGTGGGCTCACCCTGCTGCCGGGCAGCACCCTGAGCACCGGAGGCAGCCGGCAGTTTGAGCGCTCCGACCCCCAGAACCCTTATCACGGCTACATCGAAACCACCTACGGCACCCGAGTGGTGACCGCCAGCGTGCACATCAACCTGGGGCTCACGGACGGCCAGGGCCCCGCCGCCATGGAGCAGCTGTTTGCCGGGTTGCGGCTGTTGCGCTGCGAGGGGGCCCTGCTGCTGGCCCTCTCGGCCAGCTCCCCCTTTCTCGACGGGGCCCCGACCGGCGCCCACTCCCAGCGCTGGCTGCAGTTTCCGCTCACGCCGCCGGAGGTGCCCCTGTTCCTGAGCCACGGGCATTACATCCAGTGGATGGAGGAGCAGCTGGCGGCCGGCACGATGCAGAACGTGCGCCACCTATGGACTTCAGTGCGCCCCAACGGTGACGACCGGCCCCACGACCTCAACCGGCTGGAGATCCGCATCTGCGACCTGGTGAGCGATCCGCTGCTGCTGCTGGCGATCACCGCCTACGCCGAGCTGCGACTGCACCAGCTGCTGGCCCAGCCGGGGCAGCACGACCCCCTTCAGGCCAGCCGGCTCAGCCCCATGGAGCTGGCCGCGCTGGCTGATGCCAACGACCAGGCCGCCGCCCGCTCCAGCCTGGGGGCCACGCTGCAGCACTGGCGTGATGGCAGCGCCATCGAGGCCCGCCATTGGATCCGCGCCAACCTGACGGACATGGCGCCCCTGGCCGCCGAGCTGGGCCTGTCTTCCCTCCTGGAGCATCTGCCGCCGTTGCTGGAGCACGGCAACCAGGCGATGCGATGGCTCCGGCGCCACACCGACGGGGAATCGGTGGCGGCGATCGTGGCAGGCGACGCGGCTGCTCTGGCCCAGCGGGAAGTGCAGCTGGCAAAGCTCGGCACAGAAGCAGGCCCCGCCCTTTTGGGATGATCTCTCACATGCCAGCTGTCAACGCCCTCGCCACCGCGCCCAGTGCGGCTCCCACCCGGGTCACCCGCCTGCTGGGTGAACGACTGGAGCTGGTGGAGGACCTCTGGCAAACGGTGCTGCGCAGCGAATGCCCACCGGAACAGGCCGAGCGCCTGCTGGAGCTGAAGCAGCTCAGCGCCAGCAGCGAGGACAGCCGCGCCACCGCAGTGGCCATCGTGGAGCTGATCCGCGCCATGGACCTGGCCGAGGCGATCGCAGCGGCCCGCGCCTTTTCCCTCTACTTCCAGCTGGTCAACATCCTCGAGCAACACATCGAGGAAGACAGCTATCTGGAGAGCCTGCGCACCCACCCGGATGCGCCGCCCAATGATCCGTTCCTGCCCGCTCTGGCCAGCCAGAGCGATCCGGCCACCTTCCGCCAGCTGTTCGAGCGGCTGCGGGCCCTGAACGTGCCGCCCGCCCAACTTGAAAACCTGCTGCGCAACCTCGATCTGCGGCTGGTGTTCACGGCCCATCCCACCGAGATCGTGCGCCACACCGTGCGCCACAAGCAGCGGCGGGTGGCCACCCTGATCCAGCGACTGCAGCAGGAAAGCAGCCTCAACCAACTGGAACGGCACAGCCTGCGCCAACAGCTGGAGGAGGAGATCAGGCTGTGGTGGCGCACCGATGAACTCCACCAGTTCAAGCCCACGGTGCTGGATGAGGTCGACTACGCCCTCCACTACTTCCAGCAGGTGCTGTTTGAGGCGATGCCGATGCTGCGCCAGCGGATCCGCAGTGCCCTCGCCGACTCCTACCCAGATGTGGAGCCGCCGCGCGATTCGTTCTGCAGCTTCGGCTCCTGGGTGGGCTCCGACCGCGACGGCAACCCCTCGGTCACTCCCGAGATCACCTGGCGCACGGCCTGCTACCAGCGCCAGCTGATGCTGGAGCGCTACGGCAAAGCCGTGGCCGAGCTGCGCGACCAGCTCAGCATCTCGATGCAGTGGAGCCAGGTGAGTCCGGCGCTGCTGGAGTCGCTGGAAATGGACCGGCTGCGCTTCCCAGAGATCTACGAGGAACGGGCGGCGCGTTATCGGCTCGAGCCCTACCGGCTGAAGCTGAGCTACGTGCTCGAGCGCCTGCGCCTCACCCAGGCCCGCAACCAGCAACTGTCCGAGGCGGGCTGGGAGACACCCTGCGACGGCCCAACGCCCTCCCCCGGCAGCGGTGGAGGCCTTGGTGTTGCGCCCGCCCCGGAGCTGCACTACGCCACGGTGGATGAATTCCGGGGCGACCTCGAGCTGATTCAGCAGAGCCTGGAGAGCACCGGGCTCAGCTGTGAGCCGCTGCAACACCTGATCAGCCAGGCCCAGATCTTCGCGTTCTGCCTGGCCAGCCTCGACATCCGCCAGGAAAGCACTCGCCACAGCGACGCCCTCGACGAGCTGAGCCGCTACCTCCAGTTGCCGGTGCCCTACGGAGCAATGGATGAGGCGGAGAAGGTGGCCTGGCTGCTCGCCGAGCTGCAGACCCGGCGCCCCCTGATCCCCACTTCGGCCCGCTGGAGTGAGCCCACCGCCGAAACCTTCGCCGTGTTCCGCATGCTGCAGCGGCTGCAGCAGGAGTTCGGCACGCGCATCTGCCGCACCTACGTGATCTCCATGAGTCACACGGTGTCGGATCTGCTCGAGGTGCTGCTGCTTGCCAAGGAGGCGGGGCTCGTGGATCCTGCCGGCCAGCGCGCATCCTTACTGGTGGTGCCCCTGTTTGAAACGGTGGAAGACCTGCAGGGCGCCCCGGCGGTGATGGAGGCCCTGTTCAGCAATCCCTTCTATCGCCAGCTGCTGGTGGGCGGAGAGGGCGAGCAGCCGCTGCAGGAGGTGATGCTCGGCTACTCCGACAGCAACAAAGACTCCGGCTTCCTCTCCAGCAACTGGGAGATTCACAAGGCCCAGATCGCCCTGCAGCGGCTGGCCAGCCGCCACAGCGTGGCCCTGCGCATCTTCCACGGCCGCGGCGGTTCAGTGGGCCGCGGCGGAGGTCCGGCCTACCAGGCGATCCTGGCCCAGCCCAGCGGCACCCTGCAGGGCCGCATCAAGATCACCGAACAGGGCGAGGTGCTGGCCTCGAAATACTCCCTGCCGGAGCTGGCCCTCTACAACCTGGAAACCGTGAGCACCGCGGTGATCCAGAACAGCCTGGTGAGCACCCCGGTCGACGACACCCCCAGCTGGAACGAGCTCATGGAGCGGCTGGCCGCCCGCTCCCGCGACTTCTACCGGACCCTGGTTCACGACAATCCCGACCTGGTGGATTTCTTCCAGCAGTGCACCCCGATCGAGGAGATCAGCAAGCTGCAGATTTCCAGCCGGCCGGCCCGTCGCAAAAGCGGGGCCAAGGACCTCTCCAGCCTGCGGGCGATCCCCTGGGTGTTCGGCTGGACCCAGAGCCGCTTCCTCCTGCCCAGCTGGTTCGGGGTGGGGGCAGCCCTCCAGGAGGAGCTCGACCGCGACCCCGGCCAGCTGGAGCTATTGCAGCTGCTCCATCAGCGGTGGCCCTTTTTTCGGATGCTGATCTCCAAGGTGGAAATGACGCTCTCCAAGGTGGACACCGAGCTGGCCCACCACTATGTGCAGGCCCTGGGCCGGCCGGAATCACGCCAGGCCTTCGAGGCGATCTTCCAGACCATCGCCGCTGAATTCACCCTCACCCGCGACCTCGTGCTGCAGATCACCGGGCACAAGCGGCTGCTCGATGGCGATCCAGCTCTGCAGCTCTCGGTCGACCTGCGCAACCGCACCATCGTGCCCCTCGGCTTTCTGCAGGTGGCCCTGTTGCGGCGCCTCCGCGACCAGAACCGCCAGCCTCCGATGAGCGAGCCGATGACGCCTGCCAACAGCGGTGACCCCGACGGTCGCACCTACAGCCGCAGCGAGCTGCTGCGCGGGGCCCTGCTCACCATCAACGGCATTGCCGCCGGCATGCGCAACACAGGCTGACCACCCTGGACTCCCTGTTGCTCCCCTTCCGCAGCCAACCACCCCCCCCGCGCCTGCGCCAGGGCTACGGGCTGGTGGCCACTCCCTGGCCCGATGCCACGGCCCTCAATCGCCTGCTTGAGCTGGCCGGGGAGCCGCCCCGGTCTGGTGAACGCTGGCAGCTGGTGCTGGAACGCAGCCTCTGGCATCTGGGGGTGATCGATCCGGGCGGGCAGCTGGTTGGGTTTGTGCGCGCCACCAGCGACCTTGCCCTCAACGCCAACCTCTGGGACCTGCTCAGCGACCCGGCCGATGCCGCCCGCTCCGAGGTGCTGCAAGTGTTGGTGCACGGGGCTCTGCAACGGCTGCGCCGCGAGCTGGCGGGCTGCAGCATTTCCCTCTCGGCCCCGCCGGAAGCCCTCAAAGCGCTCGAGCAGCATGGTTTCGTGGTGGATCCGGGCGGTATCCGCGCCATGGGCTTGCCGCTGCGCTGAGCGGGGACGCTGAGAGGGTGCGCTGACAGGAGCAGTCCAGGTCCCCCCATGGCAGTGGGGGACGACGGCAAAAACAGGCTGCCAATAAAAAACTCCCCGCCAGGCGGAGAGTGGGAACCTCAGCAGCTGAGGGTGGAGCGGCTGGGGGAGGCGAAGCAGCGAGCATGGAGGGACTCGAACCCCCGACCCTCAGAACCGGAATCTGATGCTCTATCCAACTGAGCTACATGCCCGTGGCCGCTGCATCGGCTGCCAAGGCCTACCTTAACCGCTCATCGCCTCAGACCCATCCGGCTGCAACGCCTGGAGCTGCTCCACTTCCGCAACATCACCAGCCTGAACCTGGCGCTGGAGGCGCCGCGGCTGCTGGTGGTGGGCCGCAACGGCGAGGGTAAATCCAACCTGCTGGAAGCCGTGGAGCTCCTGGGCAGCCTGCGCTCCCACCGCAGCAGCAGCGACCGGGAGCTGATCCAGCACGGCCAACCTGAGAGCCGCCTGCGCACGCTGAGCAGCGGCGGCGACCTGCTCGAACTGGAGCTCCACCAGCGCGGCGGACGCCAGGCACGCCGCAACGGCAAGCCCCTGGAACGCCAGCATGAGCTGCTGGGCAGCCTGCGCTGCGTGGGCTTCAGCGCCCTCGACCTGGAGCTGGTGCGGGGCGAACCGGCCCTGCGGCGCCGCTGGCTCGATCGCGTGGTGCTGCAGCTGGAACCCGTCTATGGGGAATTGCTGGGCCGCTATGGCCGCCTCTTGCGCCAGCGCAGCCAGCTGCTGCGCCGCGGGCTGGGCGGGGGGCTGGCGGGCGGAACAGGCAGTCGGGATCAGCAGGCCCTGCTGGCCGCCTTCAACCTGCAACAGTCCGTGATCGGAACACGCCTGCACCGCCGCCGCTGCCGGGCGCTGCGGCGACTGGAGCCCCTGGCAGCCGCCTGGCAGCAGCGGCTCAGTGGCGGGCGCGAAACGCTGGAACTGCACTATCGGCCCGGCAGCCAGCTGAGCGAACCGGAGGACGAGGAGAACTGGCGGGCAGCACTGATGACCCAGCTGGAGGCCCAGCACCAGGAGGAGCAGCGGCTGGGCCAGTGTCAGGTGGGGCCACATCGCGATGAGGTGGAGCTGCTGCTTGGCGGCCAGCCGGCGCGGCGGTTCGGCTCGGCGGGCCAGCAGCGCACCACGGTGCTGGCCCTCAAGCTGGCGGAGCTGGAACTGGTGAGTCAGGTGGTGGGCGAGCCGCCGCTGCTGCTGCTCGACGACGTGCTGGCCGAACTCGACCCCGGCCGCCAGGGGCTGCTGCTGGAGTCGGTGGGCGAAGGCCACCAGTGCCTGGTGAGTGCCACCCACCTGGAGGCCTTCAGCGGCGGCTGGCGGCAGTGCAGCCAGGTGGTGCGCATGGCTGGCGGAGCCCTTGAGCCAACCTGAGCGGTCGCACCCTCCAAAACCACCACGTATGGTGGTGAGCTTGTGTGGTCGGATTCGATGACCCAGAGCCTGCCCTGCCTCCACCCCAACCCGGGATGGACCGGAGCCCCCGATGCCGCCCAGACGGCCGCCCCCCTCCCCCATCAGATCTCTGAAACGGTTGGGAAACACTGCATCCTCGAGCTCTACAACTGCGACAGCGCCAAGCTCGACGACGAAGCTTTCCTCAGGGACACCATCACCACCGCAGCGAAACGGGCTGGTGCAACCCTGCTCAACCTGATCACCCACCGTTTCGAGCCCCAGGGCGTGACGGGACTGGCCCTGCTGGCCGAATCCCACATCTCCATCCACACCTGGCCTGAGTCCGGCTACGCGGCCGTGGATGTGTTCACCTGTGGAGACCACACCATGCCGGAACGGGCCTGCCAGGTGCTGGCCGAAGAGCTGGGTGCCCGCAACCACAAGCTCACCAGTTTCCGGCGAGAAACCCCCTGCAGCATCGCTGGCAGCGACCGGGCTCCCACGGCGCTGGCCGCCTAGGCGCCGGGCTGAGCAGAACTGGAGAGGGCCCGGTTGAGCTTGCCGCTCACCAGCCCCTCCAGATCCACACTCACCGCCGTGAATCCCAGCTCCCCAAACGCGGCCACCAGCTCGTTGCGGCCATGGGAATCGGCCCACTGCTCAAAAGCTGCTGCCAACAGGTCAGGGGCCAGTTCGATACGGGCCGTGTCGCCCTGGCTGCGCACCCGTAACTCCTGCCACCCCCGCCGGCGCAACCAGGCTTCAGCAGCAGCCACCCGCTGCAGCCGCGATGCTGTGATTGGCTCGCCGTAAGGAAAGCGCGAGGCCAGGCAGGGCTGGGCCGGCTTGTCCCACCAGGGCAGACCCAGGGCTCGGGAAAGCTGCCGCACCTCAACTTTGCTGATTCCCAGCTCAGCCAGGGGGGAGCGCACTCCAGCCTCCCGTGCCGCCGCGATGCCGGGCCGGTGATCGCCCAGGTCGTCGGCATTCACGCCATCGAGCACCGGGGCGCTCCCGGCGGCGGCAGCGATCGGCGCCAGCAGCCGATGCAGCTCACGCTTGCAGGCATAACAGCGCTCAGCTGGGTTGGTGGCGTAAGTCGGATCGGCCAACTCAGCTGTGGCAATCTCCCGGTGACGCAGCCCCAGCCAGCGGGCCTGCTCTGCCGCCTCGCTGCGCAGGTGGGGAGCCAGGGCTGGCGACACCCCGGTGATTGCCAGGGCCCGATCACCGCATTGCTCGGCGGCCAGGGCAGCCACCAGGGCACTGTCAACGCCGCCGGAATAGGCCACCACCACGGCCGGCAGGGCCGCCAGCTGGTCACGCAGCAGCGCGAGGGACCGCTCCAGATCGGGCGACAGACTCTCAAGCAGGCGGAAGGTCATGGGGCAGCGGTGCTGCACCCATCCTCGCCGCGTTGCCTGGCAAAGGCGCCGGGCAACGCCGGTAGCATCGCCCCATGAGCAGCACGCAAACGCCGCAGCGGGGCACGGGCCGGGGCATTGGCATCCGCACCGCCGCCGGCAGCGATGAACGCGCCCATGGCCAGCTGCACGTGTACGACGGCGAGGGCAAGGGCAAGAGCCAGGCAGCGTTGGGCGTGGTGCTGCGCACCATTGGCCTGGGCATCTGCGAACAGCGCAGCACCCGGGTGCTGCTGCTGCGCTTCCTCAAGGGCCCCGGCCGCGCCTACGACGAAGACTCCGCCATCGAGGCGCTGCAGCAGGGCTTCCCCCACCTGATCGACCAGGTGCGTACCGGCCGGGGCGATTTCTTCACCGCCGAGGAGGTGACCAAATTCGACCGGCAGGAAGCCCAGCGCGGCTGGGACATCGCCAAGGGGGCGATTGCCAGCAACCTCTATTCGGTGGTGGTGCTCGATGAGCTCAACCCGGTGCTGGATCTGGGCCTGCTCGATGCCGATGAGGTGTGCCGCACCCTGGCCGCCAAGCCCGACGGCATGGAGGTGATCTGCACCGGCCGGGGCGCGCCGCGGCAGCTGGTACAACTGGCCGACCTGCACTCGGAGATGCGCGCCCACCAGGGCGACGGCGGCCTCGAGGGCATCGAGATCTACACGGGCGAGGGGAAAGGCAAGAGCACCAGCGCCCTGGGCAAGGCCCTGCAGGCCATCGGCCGCGGCATCTCCCAGGACAAGAGTCACCGGGTGTTGATCCTGCAGTGGCTCAAGGGCGGCAAGGGCTACACCGAAGACGCAGCCATCGCCGCCCTGCGCGAGAGCTACCCCCACTTGGTGGATCACCTGCGCTCGGGCCGCGACGCGATCGTGTGGAGAGGCCAGCAGCAACCGATCGACTACGTGGAGGCCGAGCGAGCCTGGGAGATCGCCCGCGCCGCCATTGCCAGCGGCCTCTACAAGACGGTGATCCTCGATGAGATCAACCCCACCGTGGACCTCGAGCTGCTGCCGGTGGAGCCGATCATGCAGACCCTGCTGCGCAAGCCCGCTGAAACCGAGGTGATTCTCACCGGCCGCTGCAAGAACCGCCCTGCCTATTTCGACCTGGCCTCGGTGCACTCCGAGATGGTCTGCCACAAGCACTACGCCGAGCGCGGCGTGGACCTCAAGCGGGGCGTGGACTACTGAGCCACACCCCATACAGCCAACGAACTCAGTAGCGCCGCATCAGCAGCAATGCCTCAGTAGCGCTGAACCGAAGGATCAACCTCCTGGCTCCAGGCATCGATGCCACCGGCCACATTCACCCCCTCGATGCCATGGCGGCCCAGGGCGATCAGGGCCTTGGCGCTGCGCCCGCCCAGCTTGCAGTGCACGTAGAGCTGCTTGCCCTCGGCCAGGCGCCGCACGTCCTCAATCGCCTCACCGCTCTCGATCCGATCCAGCGGCACCAGCACTGAGCCGGGGATCACGGCGATGTCGGCCTCCTGGGGATTGCGCACATCCAGCAGCAGGATGTCTTCCAGCTGGCCGTCAATCACGGTTTTCAGCTCTGCCACGGTGATGCTGGGTACCGAGCCGGCTTCTTCCTGCCCAGGAGCGGTGCCACCCACGCCGCAGAACTCCTGGTAGTCGATGAGCTGGTCGATCACCGGCCGCTCGGGGTTGGGCCGCAGCTTGAGCTCGCGGAACTTCATGCCGAGGGCATCAAACAGCAGCAGTCGACCGCTGAGGGTGGTGCCGATGCCGGTGATGATCTTCACCGCCTCGGTGGCCTGGATCACGCCGATGATCCCGGGCAGCACGCCCACCACACCGCCCTCGGCGCAGGAGGGCACCATGCCCGGCGGCGGCGGCTCGGGGAACAGGTCGCGGTAGTTGGGGCTGTCCGCATCCAGGTTGAACACCGTGGCCTGGCCTTCAAACCGGAAGATCGAGCCATACACGTTCGGCTTGCCCAGCAGCACGCAGGCGTCGTTCACCAGGTAGCGGGTGGGGAAGTTGTCGGTGCCGTCGCAGACGATGTCGTAGGGCTCGATGATCTGCAGGGCGTTCTCGCTGGTGAGCGCCGTCTCGTAGAGATCCACCTGGCAGTGGGGGTTGATCTCGAGGATGCGCGCCTTGGCCGATTCGATCTTGGGCTTGCCCACCCAGCTGGTGCCATGGATCACCTGCCGCTGCAGGTTGGAGTGATCCACCACGTCGAAGTCGACGATGCCGATCCGGCCTACGCCGGCCGCAGCCAGATACAACAGCAACGGCGAGCCCAACCCGCCGGTGCCCACGCACAGCACCGAAGCGGCCTTGAGCCGCTTCTGCCCCTCCATGCCGATCTCCGGCAGGATCAGGTGGCGCGAGAAGCGGGCCACCTCATCGGGGCTGAGCTGAACGCCGCTGATATCGGGAGGAAGCAAGGCCGGCAGGCGCGATCAATCCACCATTCTCCATGGTGCCAGCCGCCACTGCAGCTCCCGTAGCGCACCGTCCTCAGCCAGCCACCACACCCGCAGCTCGCCGTCTGGCCCGGCAATCACCTGCAGGGCAGGCCTGAGGCAGAGGCGCAGATCGGTGGCGGATGGCACTGGCGCACTGGCCGGATGGCTATGGGCAGAACCGAGCACCACCAGCCCCCGCTGGCGGGCCCACTTCTGGGCCACCAGCTGCTCGCGAGGGTCAATCGCAAAGCGGCGACAACGCTGCGCGGGCCGAGGCCAGACGTTCTGGCAGGGCCAGATCTGACGCAGATGACACAGGCCCCCGCCGCGCTCACCGAGCAGCAGCGCGCACCCTTCCTGCGGCGCCGCGCTGCCCAGCACCGCCTGCAAAACGGTGTGCAGATGCGGATCTGATGCCAGGACCTGGGGGCCTTCAACTGGCGTGGCAGGAGGCATGCGGATACCTTATGAAGCAATGTTTACGGCGGAGCCTTCAGGCGTCGCCTTCAGCTGCAGCCCATGACCGACTCCACCAGCGACGTGAACACCAGCCCCTCCACCGCCGCCAACGCGACCGAGGAGGCCAGTGGCGCCGAGACCAACGTGCAGTTCAGGGAGCGCTACGCCGAAATCCTCAGCACGATCAACTCCACCCTCGACCAGGTGGACTGGAGCCAAATGGGCCGCATCGGCAAGGCCGTTGGCGTGCTGGTGGTGGTGATCGTGGCCCAGATCCTGATCAAGGGCGTGCTCGACACCATCAATCTGCTGCCGGTGGTGCCGGGTCTGCTGGAGCTGCTGGGCCTGGTGGTGGTCGGTCAGTGGAGCTGGGCCAACCTCACCACCGGTGAAAAGCGCTCCGCCGTGATGAGCAAGCTGCAGCACCTGCGCCAGGAATATCTGGGCTGAGGCACCGGCCCAGCCAGGCCGTGATCACATCCCAAGAAGAGCGTTGATCACGGCCTGGGCCTGGTGGCGATAGCCGCCGCCAAACAAATTGGCGTGGTTGAGGAGGTGATAGAGGTTGTACAGCTCAACACGCTCACGCCAGCCCGACGAGAGCGGCCATTCAGCCTGATAGCCGGCAAAAAACGCCTCCGGGAAGCCACCGAACAAGCGCGCCATCGCCAGGTCCACCTCGCGATCGCCCCAATAGGCGGCCGGATCGAAAATGGCGCCGCTCGCTGGAGTGCCACAAGACGACGCCACCAGCGCAGCGTTTCCCCTCCACAGATCGCCATGCACCAGCGATGGCTGGCAGTGGAGCGGGCTGAGCAGTTGTTCCGCCCGCTCCAGCAGCGCCTCCGCGCCGTGGAAGGGCTCACCGTTGTTCACAGCCAGGGCCAGCTGGGGGCGCAGGCGCCGCTGGGCAAAAAAGGTGGGCCAGGCCGGCAACCAGCCATTGGGCTGAGGTGCGCTGCCGATGAAGTTGTCGGCTGGAAACCCATAGCCGCCGGCGTGCAGATCTCCACAGCTGCCCGCAGCGGCAGCTTTTGCACTGGCCCGGTGCAGCTGGGCAAGCCCGGCCCCGATGCCTGCCCAACCACCACTGGCAGCCGCGGTGCCGCCACCCACGCCAGCTCCCATGCCGCCCAGCTCCAGCCAGCTGAGCAGCAGCACCGCCTGGCTGCCGGCGAGGCCCAGCGCCAGGGGCTCGGGCAACTGCAGGGCCGGCGGTGCCCAGCGGGCCAGAGCTCGCAGGCCCTCCACTTCAGCGGCCAGCAGAGACGAGGAGGTGGCACGGTTGGTCTTGGCGAAAACGCGGCGGCCATCGGCCAGGTCGAGCTGCCAGGCGTTGTGGATGCAGCCACCACCCACAGGGCATCGCGACCGCACCGCTGATCCGAGCTGCTGCTCCACCCAGGCATCGATCTCGCCTGCCGGCATCGCGCCACCCCCTTCGCCAACAGCCTCGGCTTGCCAGCATGCCGGGATGCACATCCACACCGACGTGGTGGTGGTGGGTGCCGGCATCGCCGGCCTCACTGCCGCAGCCCTCCTGGCCAGGGAGGGGCTGACCGTGGAGCTGCTGGAGGCCCACCAGCAGAGCGGCGGCTGTGCCGGCACCTTCCGCCGCGGCCCCTACGCCTTCGATGTGGGCGCCACCCAGGTGGCAGGCCTGGAGTCCGGCGGCAGCCACCAGCGGCTTCTTGCCCACTTCGGCCTGCCGTTGCCGGAAGCCACGCCCCTCGATCCCGCCTGTGTGGTGGATCTGGCCGATGGGCGGCCTCCGGTGCGGATCTGGCGCGACCCGGAACGCTGGGCAGCCGAGCGGGAACAGCAGTTTCCCGGCAGTGGTCGCTTCTGGGGCCTGTGCGCCGCCCTGCACCAGGCCAACTGGAGCTTCGCCAGCCGAGATCCGGTGCTGCCGCCTCGCACGCTCTGGGATCTGGGCCAGCTGCTGCCCGCCCTGCGGCCCGCCAACCTCGCCAGCGGCCTGCTGGCCACCGCCAGCATGGCCGACCTGCTCACACTCACGGGTTGCGGCGGCGATGGGCGCCTGCGCCGCTTTCTCGACCTGCAGTTGCGGCTCTACTCCCAGGAGCCGGCCGATCGCACCGCCGCCCTCTACGGCGCCACCGTGCTGGCCATGGGCCAGGCGCCACTGGGCCTCTGGCATCTGGCGGGCTCGATGCAGGTGCTCAGCCAGCAGTTGGAGCAGGCCCTGGCCGCGGCCGGCGGCCGGCTGCGCCTGCGGCATCGGGTGAGCGGCCTGGAGCGCTGTGGCGAATCTGGCGGAGCGGGCTGGCTGGTGCGGGGCGAGCGGGGGGGCGGCCAGCGCCACAGGCAACCCTTCGCGCTGGCCGCCCACGACGTGGTCGTGGCAGTGCCGGTTCAGAGCCTCCCGGATCTGCTGGGCGGGCAAGTGCCGGCGGGGTACCGGCAACGGCTGGCGTCACTCCCCGACCCCTCCGGGGCCCTGGTGCTGTACGGCGCCGTGGATCGCGATCGGCTGCCGGTGGCATGCCCCGCCCACCTCCAGCTCGACTGGGGCGATCCTGGAT
>JBILDP010000196.1:0-4249 GCA_044352535.1 Prochlorococcaceae cyanobacterium | reverse complement strand
TGGAGAACGTGCTCGATGTGAGCCACGTGCCGTTCACCCACCACCGCACCGTGGGCCGGCGCGAGAACGCGGCGCCGGTGGTGGCCGAGCTCACCGGCTTCGGGGCGGAGGGGTTCACCGCCAGCTGGCCGGAGGGCCCGCGGCGGGGAAAGCTGGGCAGCCAGGTCACGAGCTTCGCTGCACCAGGGCTGATGTGGCACGACCTCACCGCCAAGGGCTTCGCCCGCTTTCTCACCGTGGTGTACGCCACGCCGATCCGGCCGGGGGAGTGCCGGCTGATCGCCCGCTTCCCCTTCCAGTTCGCCTCCCGCTGGCCCCGGCTGCTGCTGGGGCTGAGGCCGCGCTGGCTGCAGCACCTCGGCAACCACACCGTGCTGGAAGACGACCAGGTGTTCCTGCACTGGCAGGAGCGGGTGCTGGCGGCGCGGGGCGGCAGCGGCCGCTTCGAGCAGGCCTGCTTCCTGCCCAGCAGTGCCGATGTGTATGTGAGCGGTCTGCACCGCTGGGTGCGCGAGCACGGCGGCGTGCCCTTCCCGGGCGAGGCCCTGCCGCCGCGGCTGCCGCTGGCGCTGCTGATGGATCGCTTCGAGGCCCACACCCGCCATTGCCGCAGCTGCCGCACCGCCCATCGCCGCCTGCGGCTGTGGCGGCCGCGGGTGCTCGCGGCGGCTGTGGTGGTGCCGCTGCTGGCGCTGCTGGCCGCCACCCAGTTGCCGGCAGGCCTCCTGCCGGCCCCCCTTGTGCCGGGGGCGGTGCTGCTGGGGGCCGTGCTGGCGCTGGTGGCCCGGCAGCTGGGCCTGTGGCAGCGCGGCCTGGAGCAGGGCTCCGGTGAGCCGCCGCGCAACACCAGCCGCAGCTGAACAGCGGGCCTACGCTCCCAGCCATGGCCGCCGTGGACTCTCCGCCGTGGACCCCGCCCCGGATCAACCGCCGAAGCCGGTGACCCCCCACGCCGCCCCGGTGCGCGATGCCCAGGGCCGGCTCACCTACATCGGTGACGACGGCCGGCGCTACGTGGTGGCCGATCCGCCCGATCCAAACGGCGACACCGGCGAAACCGGCACCAGCGGCCGGCCTGGGGGGCAGGGCCCTAGCGGCAGCGCTCCAGGGCGCTGAGCACCTGCTCGCCGCCCACGTCGCCGCGGATCTCCACCGCGCCGATGGCGCTGGGCAGCACGAAGCGCACGGTGCCATCGCGCACCTTCTTGTCGCCCTGCAGGCAGGTGAGCACCGCCTGGGGATCGAGCTCGGGCCAGCGCACCGGCAGGCCGGCGGCCTCGATCAGCGCCCGCTGGCGCTCCTGATCGGCCTGGCTCCACAGGCCCATGCCGAGGGCGATCTCGCCGGCGGCCACCATGCCGATCGCCACGGCCTCGCCGTGCAGCCAGGTGCCGTAGCCGCAGAGGGTTTCCACCACGTGGCCGAGGGTGTGGCCGTAGTTGAGGATCGCCCGCAGGCCGCCCTCTCGCTCATCGGCCGCCACCACCCTGGCCTTGGCGGCGGCGGAGCGCTCCAGCAGGGTCTGCAGCAGCGCCGGGCCCACGGCTGCCATGGAGCTCAAGGTGCCGGCGGCTTCCAGCTGGGCAAACAGCTCGGCGTCGCCGATCACGCCGTATTTGATCACCTCGGCCATGCCGGCGCGGAATTCCCGCTCCGGCAGGGTGGCCAGGGTGGCGGGATCGATCAGCACCAGCCGCGGCTGGTGGAAGGCGCCGATCAGGTTCTTGCCGCCGGGGTGGTTCACGCCGGTCTTGCCGCCGATCGCCGCATCCACCATCGCCAGCAGGGTGGTGGGCACCTGCACCACGGCGATGCCGCGCAGCCAGGTGGCGGCGGCAAAGCCGGCCATGTCGCCCACCACGCCGCCGCCGAGGGCCACGATCAGCGAGCCGCGCTCCAGTCGGCGCGCAAAGGCGGCGTCGTGGATCAGGGCCACGGTGGCGGGGGTTTTCTGGTCTTCGCCGGCCTCGATCACCAGGCTGGTGGCCTCAAGGCCGGCCGCCCGCAGGCTGGCCAGGGCGGCGGCGCCGTAGTGCTCGGCCACCACCGGGTTGGTCACCACGAGCACCTTGGTGCCGGCCTTGAAGCCGCGCCCGCGCACCAGCTCGCCCAGCTGACCCAGCCCGCCCTCGCCGATCACCACCGGATAGGGGTTGGCGCTGAGGGCCACCTCGATGGTGCGCAGGGCACTCGGGCGCAGCGGGTCGGTGCCCAGGGAGGCGGCGGGCGCGGCGGTCATGGCAGGCCAGGAGGTGGGTTGAGGCTACGGCTGCCGGCTCGGGCCCCAGGAGCGGCGTGAAATCCGTACCACCTGGCAGCCGACTACCGCGCGAACCCGCCTAGGCTTTGTAAAACTCCTTCACACACGGATCGCACCCATGTTCACCCTGGAACGGGCCACCCAGATTTTTCCGGACACCCGCTCCGCCGACGTGGTGCCGGCGATCACGGCCCGCTTCAATCTCCTGAGCGCCGAAGACCAGCTGGCCCTGATCTGGTTTGCCTATCTGGAGATGGGCAGTGCGATCACGGTGGCGGCTCCGGGTGCCGCGAGCATGCAGCTCGCCGAGCCCACGCTCAACCAGATCAAGGCGATGGACTTCCAGGCCCAGAGCCAGGCGATGTGCGATCTGGCCAGCCGCAACGACACGCCGATCTGCCGCACCTACGCCTACTGGTCGGTGAACATCAAGCTGGGCTTCTGGTATCAGCTGGGCGAATGGATGGCCGCCGGCCTGGTGGCGCCGATCCCCGAGGGCTACCAGCTCTCCGCCAACGCCTCGGCGGTGCTGAGCTCGCTGCGCGGGGTGGAGAAGGGCCAGCAGATCACCCTGCTGCGCAACTTCGTGGTGGACATGGGCTACGACCCCGCCAAGGGCGAGGGCCAGCGGGTGGCCGAGCCGGTGGTGGCGCCCACACCCGAATCGCAGCGCAAGAAGGTGTTCATCGAGGGGGTGCTCAATCCCACGGTGAACAACTACATGGATCTGCTCAACGCCAACGACTTCGACAACCTGATCGAGCTGTTCCTGCCCGACGGTGCCCTGCAACCCCCCTTCCAGAAGCCGATCGTGGGCCGCGAGGCGGTGCTGCGCTTCTTCCGCGAAGACTGCCAGAACCTGCGCCTGCTGCCCGAGCGCGGCTACGCCGAGCCGGCCGAGGGTGGCTTCACCCAGATCAAGGTCACCGGCAAGGTGCAGACCCCCTGGTTCGGTGCCGGCATTGGCATGAACGTGGCCTGGCGCTTCCTGCTCAACCCCGAGGGCAAGATCTACTTCGTGGCCATCGACCTGCTGGCCTCCCCAGCCGAACTGCTCAAGTTCGCCCGTTGACCCCAGGCCAGAGCTCAGCCGGGCAGCCCTCACTTGGCAGAGCTGCCCAGCGCAGCCAGCTGCTGGCTGCGGTGCTGGTGTTGGGCTGGCTGGCCAGCCTGGGCTGCGGTCTGCGCTGGGCACTGCACCCCTTGCCGCTGGCCGGCCCCGGGCCAGTGCTGATCGCCCTGGCCCTGGTGCTGCTGCGCAGCGTTCTGCAGACCGGCCTGTTCATCGTGGGCCACGACGCCATGCACCGCCTGCTGGTGCCGGATGGGGTGGTGCTCAACGACCGCCTCGGGGCGATCGCGCTGGGGCTGTATGCGGCCCTGCCCTACGCCCCGTGCCGCCACCAGCATCTGCTGCATCACCGCCATCCGGGCGGGCTGGCCGATCCCGATTTTCACCGGCCCGGCGCCGGTTCGGTGCTGGCCTGGTATGGCCAGTTCATGGGGCGCTATCTCACGGGCGGCCAGATGGCCTGCCTGCTCATGGCCTGGGGCCTGCTGGCCTGGCTCACCTCCATCCCGGCGGTGCTGTTGGTGTGCACCCTGCCGCTGCTGCTCAGCTCCCTGCAGCTGTTTCTGGTGGGCACCTATCTGCCCCACCGACGCCCGGCGGATCAGGCCTGCGGCCAGGAGCCCGCGGTACGCAGCCTGGATCTGCCGGAGTGGCTGTCGCTGCTGGCCTGCTTCCATTTCGGCTATCACCGCGAGCACCATCTGGCCCCCCAGCTGGCCTGGCACCAGCTGCCGGCCTGCCGCCGCGATCCCCCGGCTGTGGCGCTCGCGACAGCGGATTTTCCGAAGTAGCGTCCGCCGATGGACACCACAATCGCCCTCTGGTCGGATCAGGAGCTGGCTGTTGCCAGGGGTGCCTTTGATCAGGCCTGTGCGCGGGCGGGTGAGGTGCTGATCGCCGCGGTGAAGGGCCAGGCA
>JBILDP010000195.1:0-4266 GCA_044352535.1 Prochlorococcaceae cyanobacterium | reverse complement strand
CGG
The DNA here is from genome assembly GCA_044352535.1 of Prochlorococcaceae cyanobacterium. Lineage (GTDB taxonomy): Bacteria > Cyanobacteriota > Cyanobacteriia > PCC-6307 > Cyanobiaceae > NIES-981. The sequence goes on along the minus strand of JBILDP010000195.1, from coordinate 4,263 downwards.
CACCCTCTGGCAAGACCTGCGCCTGATCGAAGAGCTGAGCGTGCAGCAGAACCTCAATGCCGGCAGGCTGGCCCGGTGGGGCTGGCCCCGCGCCCTGCTCAACCTGCTGCTACCGCTCGACACCTCCGCCTGCCGGCAGCTGCTGCAGCGCCTGGATCTCGATCCCGCCCTGCTGGGCCAACCGGTGTCGGCCCTCTCCGGCGGCCAGCGCCAGCGGGTGGCCCTGGCCCGGCTGCTGCGCCAGGAGCCACTGCTGCTGTTGGCCGATGAGCCGCTGGCCAGCCTCGATCCCCGCCTGGCCGGGGAGCTGCTGGAGCTGCTGCTCGACCAGGGCCAGGCGCCAAGGGCCCTGCTGCTCAGCCTGCACCGCCCCGACCTGCTGGCGGGTTTCGATCGGGTGGTGGGACTGCGCAACGGGCAGGTGCGCTTCGACCTGCCGGTGAGCGCGGTGGATGGCCCGATCCTGGAAGCGCTCTACGCCGGCAGCGATCTGGCCCCGGATCAGCGCCGTTTGGAGGTGGACGCGCCACAAGGGGCGGGAGCGGGGCGATGAACCAGGCCGCTGTCACGGGTCTGCACCAGCCGGTTAACGCCCCGCTCAGACCTGCGGCACCCCTGTGGCCGCTGCTGCCGGCCCTGGTGGTGCTGCCCCTGGCCCTGCTGCTGCCCGGGCTGCTGCATGGCGGCGGTTGGGATCTGGTGGGCCAGTTCGCCCTCGCCGCCCTGCAGCCCTCGCTTGATCCGCTCGTGCTGGGCTCGGTGCTGGGCGGCCTGGGGATCACCCTGGGCATCGCCCTGCTGGGGTGGGCCGGCAGCCTGGCCCTGGGCCTGGTGCTGGGCATCGCCAGCTCCCGGGTGGTGTGGCACACGGCGTGGGGGCACCGCTGGCCAGCGGAGCTGATCCGGCGCCTGCTGGCCCTGCCCCGCTCGATCCATGAACTGCTCTGGGGTCTGCTGCTGCTGCAACTGCTGGGCCTGCAGCCAGGCGTGGCCGTGGTGGCGATCGTGCTGCCCTTCGGTGCCCTGGTGGCGCGGGTGGTGAGCGACCAGATCGACAACCTGCCCCTGGGGGGCCTGGAGGCCCTGCGCAGCGCAGGCGCCAGCACCCCCGCCGCCCTGCTCACCGCCCTCGGACCACCGCTGCTGCCCCAGCTGCTCAGCTACGGCGGCTACCGGCTGGAGTGCGCCCTGCGCAGCGCCACCCTGCTGGGGGTGTTCGGGCTGGGCGGCCTGGGCACCGAGCTGCGTCTCACCCTGCAGTCGCTCGCCTTCCGCGAGCTGTGGAGCGGCCTGTGGGTGCTGCTGCTCACCATGCTGCTGCTGGAGGCGGTGATCAGCGGCCTGCGCCGCCGCTGGGCGATGCCACTGCGCTTCGCGGAAGCAGCCCAGCCCGTGGGCCGCCAGGGACGGGAGCTGCTGCTGGCGGCGCTGGGCCTGCTGCCGCTGCTGGTGGCCGTGGCCTGGGCCCTGGGCATCCACCCCGGCCAGCTGCTGCAGTGGCAGGGGTTGCCGCCCTTCGGCCCCGCTGATTGGCAGGCGGTGGCGGCCCTGCCCTGGCCCCGCCTGATCGGCGGCACCGTGCTGCTCACCGCTCTCGCGGCTGCCGTGGCGGTGGGCTGCGCGCCGCTGCTCCTGCTGCTGGTGGCTCCCTGGCCCTGGGCCCGGATGGTGCTGCAGGGGTTGTGGGCCCTGGGCCGGCTGTGGCCACCGCCACTCACGGCCCTGCTGCTGCTGTTCGTACTGGAACCGGGCGTGGTCACCGGGGCGCTGGCCCTGGGCTTTCACAACCTCGGCATCCTCGGGCGCCTGCTGCTGGAGGCCGCCGCGGGCTCCGGCGCCGGAGCCCAGCAGGCCCTGGCGGCGGGGGGCAGTGGTCCGCGGCTGGCCCTGCTCTACGGACGCTTCAGTCCGCTGGCGCGGCCCTATCTGGCCTACGGCGCCTACCGCGCCGACGTGATCCTGCGCGAATCGGTGGTGGTGGGTCTGGTGGGCGCCACCGGCCTGGGCAGCCAGCTGCTGGAGGCCCTGAGCAGCTTTGCCTGGGACCAGCTGGGCGCGCTCGTGCTCGTGTACGCCGTGCTCACCCTGCTGGGGGAGGATCTCAGCGACCGGGCCCGGCAGCTGCTGCTCGGCCAACCCATCCCGGGCCGACAGCTGCCCGGCCGGCCGCGGCCGCCCACACCCCAACAGCCCCTGGCCGCCCCTTCTCTGCCCCTGTCGCCCAGCGAACCTGCGTGATCTCCGCTCCGAGCGTGTCCCTTCCGACCGTGTCCCTGCAGGTGCCCCGCAAGCTGGTGGTGCTGGGCGACAGCGGGGTGTTCGGCTGGGGCGATGAGCTCGAGGGCGGCTGGTGTGAACGGCTGCGGCGCCACTGGATGGGCCTGCCCGACGGCCCGGTGGTCTACAACCTCGGTGTGCGCGGCGATGGCCTGGAGCGCCTGGCGGCCCGGCTGGAAGCGGAGGTGGGCCGGCGCGGTGAGCTGCGCCGCCAGCTGCCCCAGGGGATCCTGATCGGCATCGGTCTCAACGACAGCGCCCGCGTAGGCCGCGCCGATGGCCGCCCCCAGCTCGATGCCGAGGGCTTTCTGTTTGGCCTGCAACAGCTGCTGCGCAGCGCCCGCCAGCTGGCACCGGTGCACGTGATCGGGCTGACGCCGGTGGATGAGGCCGCCATGCCCTACGCCGGGGTGCTCTGGTATTCGCTGGCGGAGCTGCGCCGGTATGAGGGCCTGCTGGAGGAGGCCTGCCTGGAGGCGGATGTGCCCTTCCTGCCGCTGCTGGAGAGCCTGCTGGCCGATCCCGACTGGCCCCGCTGGCTGGGTAGCGATGGCCTGCATCTCAACAGTGATGGGCACCGTGAGCTGTACCAGCGGATCGGCCGCTGGCCGGCCCTGCTCCACTGGGCCGGCCTGCAGCCCCTGGCGGGGGCCACACCGCTCGCCTGCTGAGCCGCGACCTAAATCACCCGTGCGGGTGAACACCAATCAACCTGGCGGGTGAGGACTGGGCAGGCACCCCGGAACGACCGTGAAACCACGGACCCCGATTCCGCCGATCCATGGTTGCCTCCTTCCCCACCCACCCCCCGACCGCCCCGCTCCACGCCCGCAACAGGGCCCTGCTGGAAGCGCTGGGGCGCAGCACCCATCGCCAGGCGGCACTGCACTGGCGCAATGCCCTGGTCACGGCCAATCTGCCGCTGGTGCGGATGGTGGCCGAACGCCAGCGGCAGCGCTGCAACGAGCCGTTCGACGATCTGGTGTCGATGGGGGTGCTGGGACTGATCCGGGCGGTGGAGGCCTTCGACCTCAGGCACCACGGCAGCCTCAGCAGCTTCGCGGTGCCCTACATCCGCGGCGCCATGCTTCATGGCCTGCGCGATCTCGGCCAGCCCCTGCGCACGCCGCGGCGGCTGCGGGAGCTGCAGCAGCGGGCCAGCCGCCAGCTGGAGCGCCTGCAGCAGGCGGGCGAACCGGCCCCCGACACGGCGGCACTGGCCCGGCAGCTGGGCTGCAAACCCGCCCAGCTGGAGGAGGCGGCCGCCGTGCAGCGGGCCCTGAAACTGCGCAGCCTCGACGCCCCCTGCCAGGGCAGCAGCGGCGCCAGTGAGGCTGATCCCGGCTGCCTGCTCGACCAGCTCGCCGCCCCCGAGCCCGCGCCACCGGCCGCCGAATGCCAGTGGCTGCACCGCCAGCTGGCCCGGCTCACGGCCACGGAGCAACGGCTGCTGGTGGGGCATTGGATCGAGGGGCTGAACTGGCCCCAGCTGGCCAGGGAACTCGGCCTGGATACCCGGGAGGCGCGCCGCCAGGGTGAAACGCTGCTCGCCGCACTTCAGGCGGCGGCTGGCCAGCCGGAGCCGGCGAGCCAGCCGATCGCCAGCGCGGCAGCGACGGCTGTCTGAAGGCCATTCACCAGCTCATTGCTGAGCCAGGCGATGCGGCCCTGCAGGGTGGCCCCCAACCAGCTCTCCAGCAGGGTGGCCACCAGCCCCACCGCGGCGACCAGGGCCGCCAGCGGCCAGCTGGGCAGCAGCCCCAGCGCCAGCATCAGCGCCGCCATCAGGGCACTGCCCAGCAGGCTGGCCGCCGTGCCCTCGAGGCTGATGGCGCCGTCGGTGCCGGGGGCCACCGGCTGCAGGCTGGTGATCAGCACACAGTGGCGGCCGAAGCGCTTGCCCACCTCACTGCCGAAGGTGTCGCCGAGTTTGGCGGCAAAGCTGGCGGCAAACCCCACCAGCAGCAGTGGGCGCCAGGCCAGCGG
>JBILDP010000194.1:0-4272 GCA_044352535.1 Prochlorococcaceae cyanobacterium | reverse complement strand
CCGTCTGCCTCGGGAAAGCGCTGGCGCAGCTCCGCCTCCAGGTCCTCGCGGCTGGCGAACCGACGCGGCAGGTCGCCCGGCGCCGGGGCCCAGGCCAGGGGCACCCCATCGAGGCAGCCGGCCTGGCAGGAGCCGGCGGAGGGCGAGGGTTGCATGGAAAGCCTGCGGGGGGTGGGAGAGAATCGGGCGACTGCGTCCGCTCGCCTGCCCCCATGCTCCTCGATCTGCGCGGCAAGAAGGCCCTGGTCACCGGCATCGCCAACAACAAGTCGATCGCCTGGGGCATCGCCCAGCAGCTGCATGCGGCCGGTGCCGAGCTGGGTGTCACCTACCTGCCCGATGAGAAGGGCCGCTTCGAGGGCAAGGTGCGCGAGCTCACCGCGCCGCTCGCCCCCACCCTGTTCGAGCCCCTGAATGTGCAGGAGCCGGCCCAGATCGAGGCGGTGTTCAGCAAGGTGAAGGAGCAGTGGGGCTCGATCGACGTGCTGGTGCATTGCCTCGCCTTCGCCGGTAAGGACGAGCTGATCGGCGACTACTCCGCCATCTCCCCCGAGGGCTTCGCCCGGGCCCTGGAGGTAAGTGCCTACTCCCTGGCTCCCCTGTGCCGCTGGGCCAAGCCCCTGTTCAACCCGGGCGGCAGCGTGATCACCCTCAGCTATCTGGGGGCCGAGCGCGCCATCCCCAACTACAACGTGATGGGCGTGGCCAAGGCGGCACTGGAAGCCTCGGTGCGCTATCTCGCCGCCGAGCTGGGTCCGGAGAAGCAGGTGCGCGTGAACGCCATCAGCGCCGGCCCGATCCGCACCCTGGCCAGCAGCGCCATCGGCGGCATCCTCGACATGATTCACAACGTGGAGGCCAAGGCCCCCCTGCAGCGCACTGTGACCCAGGAGGAGGTGGGCAGCACCGCCGCGTTCCTGGCCAGCCCACTGGCCTCCGGCATCACCGGCCAGGTGATCTACGTGGACGCCGGCTACTGCATCACCGGGATGTGAGGGGCACACTGCCCGTAGAGGACATGGTTATGCGCACCGGCACCATCCACCGCGTCACCGGCGAAACCGATGTGCGCGTGCAACTCAACCTCGACGGCACGGGGCGCTGTAAGGCCAGCACGGGTGTGCCGTTTCTGGATCACATGCTCCACCAGATCAGCAGCCATGGCCTGATCGATCTGGACATTCAGGCCACCGGCGACACCCACATCGACGATCACCACACCAACGAGGACGTGGGCATCGCCATCGGCCAGGCCCTGGCCCAGGCCCTGGGCGACCGGCGCGGCATCCACCGCTTCGGCCACTTCCTGGCGCCGCTGGATGAGGCGCTGGTGCAGGTGGCGCTCGATTGCAGCGGCCGGCCGCACCTGAGCTTCGGTCTGCAGATCCCGGCCCAGAAGATCGGCAGCTACGACACCGAGCTGGTGAAGGAGTTCTTCGTGGCGGTGGTGAACAACTCCGGCCTCACCCTGCACATCCGCCAGCTCGACGGTGTGAATTCCCACCACATCGTGGAGGCCTGCTTCAAGGCCTTCGCCCGGGCTCTGCGGCAGGCCACCGAGATCGATCCCCGCCGGGCCGATGCAGTGCCCAGCAGCAAGGGCGTGCTGGAGCGGGCCGGGGCCTGAACCGAACTAGCGGATCGGCTGACGCGACCAGAGAAACAGGCCCAGCCGCTCCGCTTCAGCCATGGTCTGCTCGGCATCCAACAGCAGAGCACCCCGGGCTTCCCAGGCAATGCCGGCCAGACCAGCTGCGGCAGCCTTGGCCACGGTGGTGGGGCCGATGGCCGGCAGATCCATCCGACGGTCCTGCTGCACCTTGGGCGCCTTGTAAAGCACCCCCTGACGGCTGCCTGCAGTTGGCATCGCCCGGGTCGCCGCCACCCACTCGAGCATGGCGTCGGTGCCGGGCAGGGCCTCGGTGGCCAGGCACAGGCCGCGGGCCACCACGGCCCCCTGGCCCACATCCACCGCCGAGATGGCCTCCACGATGTGGGCCGCCCGCTCCACATCGGCGCGGTCGTCGTCGCTGGGCACCCGACTGGCATACAGACCCGGCTCTGGCAGCAGGTTGGGAGCCACGTCCTCCACCCCCACCACCTCCAGGCCCAACTCCTCGATGATTTCAGCCAGGGCCCGCAGAGAGGCGTCGTCCCCCTTGCGCAGGGAGGCCAGGATCCGCGGTGCAGCCATCAGGGTGGCGCCCTCGAAGCGCAGCGGATTGAGGGCCCGGGGCCGGTCAAACTTGCCCACCATCACCACCTGACGCACCCCCCGCTTCTCGAGGGATCGAAAGAACGAGATGGAGCGCTCGAAGTAGAACTCCTCGGCGTCGTCCACCTCCACGGCCAGGCCATGGGGGCTGCAGACCAGATGCTGCCGCCCCACGGCGGCCAGAGCCTGGGACAGCATCCGTGGCAGCACTCCAGCACCGGCAATGATGGCGAGGGTGGGTTCAGCCATCGAGGCGGAGCGGAGCTGAGTCGGCGTTTGTACCGGCAGTCAACTGCCCGGAACCAACCCGCAGCCCCCCATGGTGGACACGTGCTGGGGCGTCATCGCGCTGCAGCCACCGATTGCGCCAGTTCTGCCACGAGTTCGGCAGCGGAGAGCTGGCGCTCGCCCGGCTCCGCTTCGGGCTGGCCAGCAGCCTGCGCACCCGCCCGCAGATCCTTGAGCTGCACCATCCCCGCCGCGGCCTCGGCGTCGCCGATCACCGCCGCCCAGCGGGCCCCGGAGCGATCGGCCCGCTTGAGCTGCTTGCCGAAGGCCGCCCCGCTGGCATCGAGCTCCACCGCCAGTCCGGCCAGGCGGCACTGGCGCGCGAGGGGCAGGGCCGCGGCCTGCGCCTGCTCGCCGCGGCTGATCACGTACAGATCCGGCGCGGCAGCTGAGGGCTGGTGCTCCTGCTGGCCGAGCAGCAGCACCAGCCGCTCCAGGCCCATGGCCCAGCCCACCGCCGGCGTCGCCGGTCCGCCCAGCTGCTGCACCAGGCCGTCGTAGCGGCCGCCACCGCACACGGTGGCCTGGGCGCCGAGCTGACTGCTGGTGATCTCGAAGGCGGTGTGGCCGTAGTAGTCGAGGCCGCGCACCAGGCGGGGATTGAGCTGCACCGGGATCTCCAGGGCCGCCAGCCCCTCCTGCACCCGCTCAAAACGAACGCGGCTCTCAGCGCTCAGCGCCTCGGCCAGGGCCGGCGCGCCGGCCAACAGCGCCTGGGTGTCCGGGTTCTTGCTGTCGAGCACCCGCAGCGGATTGGTGGTGATGCGGGCCTGGGAATCGGGATCGAGCTGCTCGCGGTGGGCCTCGAGCCAGGCCACCAGCTGCTCGCGGTAGCGGGAGCGGTCCTCCGGGCTGCCCAGGGTGTTGAGCTCCAGGGCCAGGCCACCCACGCCCAGGTCGGCCAGCAGGTCCCAGGCCACGGCGATCGCCTCCACATCGCTGCGGGCATCGGCAAAGCCCAGGAGCTCCACGCCGATCTGGTGAAACTGGCGCTGGCGGCCCGCCTGGGGCCGCTCGTAGCGGAACATCGGCCCGCCATACCAGAGCCGTTGCGGCCCCTGGCTGAGCAGACCGTGCTGGATCGCCGCCCGCACCACCGAGGCCGTGCCCTCCGGCCGCAGGGTGCAGCTGCGCTCGCCCCGATCCAGGAAGGTGTACATCTCCTTGCCCACCACATCGGTGGCCTCACCGATGCCGCGGGCAAACAGCTCGGTGACCTCCAGCAGCGGCGTGCGGATCTCCTGGATCGCCGCCCGGCGGAAGTGCTCCCGCGCCCGCGCCTCCAGGTGCTGCCAGAGCGGCAGCTGCTCGGGCAACAGGTCGACCATGCCGCGCAGGCTCTGCAGCGAAGCCAAGGGGGATCAGCGGGTGGGGCCGAGTCTGCCTGGCACCGGTCGCAGGCTAGGGATCCAGCAACTGGCGGAACCAGTCGATGGTGGGCTCGAGCCCTTGCTCGAGTGGGATGGTGGGTTGCCAGCCCAACTCCTGTTGGGCCAGATCGATCAGGGGCTGGCGCTGGGTGGGATCGTCGGCGGGGAGGGGCTTCTCAATCAGTTGCAACTCGGGATTGATGCGCGTGCGCACCAGTTCAGCGAGCTGGCGGATGGTGAATTCGCCGGGATTGCCGAGGTTGATCGGTCCTGTGTGCTCGCCGTTCATCAGCCGGATCAGGCCCTCCACCAGGTCGTCCACGTAGCAGAAGGAGCGGGTCTGGCTGCCGTCGCCGTAGAGGGTGAGGGGCTCAGCGCGGAGGGCCTGCACGATGAAGT
>JBILDP010000193.1:0-4297 GCA_044352535.1 Prochlorococcaceae cyanobacterium | reverse complement strand
GTCCGACCAACTGCCTGCCCAACTGCGCGCCTAACCGCCCAACCAATCGCCCAACTAATCGCCCGCCCGACCAACCGCCCGAGCGGCGACTCCCACGAATCAGCCCAGGCACGCCATCGCACTGAAAACGGTTCTCATTTTATGCTCCTGGCGCTGGCCCAGGCGCAATCCGCCAGCGATCCGGTTGAAACGGTCAGGATTCAGGCGATGGCCATCGATCTGCCGGTACGGCTCAACACCGCCTGGGCCCTGTTCCAGGGCCTGCTGCTGGAGGCCCTGCCCTTCCTGTTGATCGGCGTGCTGATCGCTTCCCTGGCCCGCTGGCTCAGCCCCGGCGGCGCCTGGCTGCGGCGGCTGCCCGCCCACCCGATCGGCGGGCCGCTCAGTGGCGCCGCCCTGGGCTTTGCGCTGCCGGCCTGCGAGTGCGGCAACGTGCCGGTGGCGCGGCGGTTGCTGGTGGGCGGCGCACCGGTGGGCACGGCCCTGGGTTTTCTGTTTGCCGCACCGGTGCTCAACCCGATCGTGATCGCCAGCACCTGGGCCGCCTTCCCCGATCAACCCTGGCTGCTGCTGGCCCGCCCCCTGGGAGCCGTGCTGGTGGCCCTGGCTCTGGCCCTGCTGCTGCGGCTGCTGCCCGAAGCCGAGCTGTTGCGGGCCGATCTGCTGGAAGAACGCCGGCTCAACCAGCCCCTGGCCAGCGTGAGCCTGCTGGAGCGTCGCAGCGGCGTGATCGGCCTGCCCGCTGACACGGCCCTCGCCGCACCCGCCCTCGGCCCCGCCGACTCGGAGGCCTCCAGCTGGCGCGAGGTGCTGAGACATGGCAGTCGCGAATTCCTCAACCTGGCGCTGCTGCTGGTGGCCGGCTGCGCCCTGGCAGCCCTGGTGCAGGCCTTTCTGCCGCGCCAGTGGCTGCTGGCCGTGGGCGGAGCGCCCACCCTTTCGATCCTGGCGTTGATGGCCCTGAGCCTGGTGCTGTCGGTGTGCTCAAGCGTGGATGCGTTTCTGGCCCTGGGCTTCGCCGGCCAGATCACCCCAGGCGCCCTGCTGGCCTTCCTGCTGCTCGGCCCCGTGATCGACATCAAGCTGGTGGGCCTGCTCGGCCTGCTGTTCAAGCCGCGCGGGCTGCTGCTCACCACTGCGGGAGCCGGGCTGGCGGTGCTGCTGATCGGCCAGTGGATCAACCTCTGGAGACTGTGATGGGAAGACCACTGCTGCTGCGGGCGGCCCTGTGGCGCGCCCTGGCCCTGGCCCTCTGGGCCGTGGTGCTGCTGCAGAGCGGCCTAGACGGCCGTCTGGATCTGCTGCTGCGCAGCATCTTCCATCCCCTGGTGAGCGCCGCGGGGGTGGTGTTGCTGGCCCTGGCGGTGCTGCAGGTCCTGGTGGCGCTCCAGGGTGGGCGCGGCGGCGGCAGAGCCCCAGCCGAGAGCCGGCGCGAGCAACGCCGCGACACTGGCCTCAGCCTCGTCACCGCCACGATCGCCGTCGCCCTGATCGTGCGGCCGCCCAATCCCTCCTTCGCCGATCTGGCCAGCCAGCGTCCTGGTGACGACACCACCAGCGACACCCTCAGCTTCGTGCTGCCGCCCGCCCAGCGCAGCCTCACCGACTGGGTGCGCCTGCTGCGCAGCCAGCCCGATCCCCAGCTCTATGCCGGCGACCCGGTGCGGATCAGCGGCTTCGTGCTGCCGGTGCCGGGCGAGCCGCCCCAGCTGGCACGGCTGCTGGTGCGCTGCTGCCTGGCCGATGCCACTCCGGTGGGGCTGCCGGTGCGCTGGACCGCCGGCCAGCCCCTGCCGAAGGCCGACCAATGGCTGGCGATCGAGGGCCGCATGGCGGTGGAGCGAAGCCGAGGGGCTGACAGGGGCGGCGAAAGGGTCGGCCACCGAGGTGGCGACGAAGGCAGCGAACAGCTGGTGGTGGTGCCAGAGCGGATCAAGCCGATTCCCCGGCCCGCCCGTCCGCTGGAACCATGAGGCCGATCGCCCAGCCGCTGCTGCTGGCCCTGGGCCTGCCGGTGCTGCTGGTGGCGGCGCAGCAGCAGCTGTTGCTGCGCCTGCCGCCGCGGCTGGAGCGCCTCGAGCCGGCCGCGGCCAGTGCCGGGCCGGCGGCGCTGCAAGCCCACTTCAGCCGGCCCATGCGACGCAGCGCCGTTGCCGCCGCCAGCCGTCTGCGGCCGTCCCTGGCCCATGGGTGGCTGGGCAGCGGCAATGCCCTGCGGCTCAGCCTCACGGCGGGCCAGCGCCTCAGCGGGCCGCTGGAGCTTGACCTGGCCGGTGCCGACCTGCGCGGCCAGGCGCTGACGCCCAGCCGCTGGCACTGGGATCCGCGCGGTCGGGTGCTGGCGGTGGTGAGCGTGGCCGGTGGTGAGCAGCTGCAGCTACGCGAGCACAACGGCAGTTGGCAGCCCATCACTCCGGTGTGGCCGGAGATCCCCCTGCTGCTGCCCCTGGGCGATGGTTCGGCCGTGGCCGCCGCCAGCCGGCAGGGCGATGGCCGGCTGCGCCTCTGGCGGATCCCGGTCCGGCAGGCCAACCTCACGCCCCAGGGAAGCCGCCGGCCCACCGCAGCCCTGGCGGATCAACCCCAGCGCCTGCTGCCCGCTCCGGTGCTGTTCGCCCACCTGAGCAGCAACCGGCGCGGCGACCTGCTGGTGCAGAGCGGCGGGCCCGAGCCCGGCAGCAGCGAGGCCCGGCTGCTGAGCCGCTCCGGCGCCAACCTGGCCCTGCCCTGGCCCACCAGCGGGCCGATGCAGCTGCTGCCCGAGGGCGGCGCTGTGCTGGTGCCCGACACGGAGGGATTGCACCTGGAAACCCTGCCACCAGCCGCGCCCCAACGCCAGACGCTGCCGGGCAGCCGCGACCTCAGCAGCTTCTGCCCCCAGGCCGGGCGAGCGGTGTTGCTGCGCCACTGGCCCGACTACCGCCGCTCCCTTGAGCTGGTGGAACCGGGCCAACCGCCCCGGCAGCTCTGGCTCGGCCGAGACGCCGTGGTGGCCACGGCCTGCAACCGGGGCGGCGAGCGCGTGTGGGCGCTGCTGCTGGAGGGCTACCAGCAACCCACCCTGAAGCTGGTGATGTTCGGTCGGCAGGGCCAGGTGCTGGGCCGGAGGCTGCTCAGCGGCTGGGAACTGGAGCCCGGCACTGGCCTGCACTGGGATCCGGCCTCCGGGGAGCTGCTGGCCGCGCTGCGACGCCTACGCCGGGGCGACCAGCGCCCGGAGCCGGCCCGAGCTGTTCTGATCGATGGCACCAGCCTGGAGCTGCGGCCCCTGCCACCGCCCGTGCGCCAGGCCGTGTGGCTGCCCGCGGGCTAAAACAGCCGCCATGGCCCAGCCAGCTCCCCACGCCCAGCCAGCTCCTCAGACCCAGCCGAGCAGCCCGCACAGCGACCAGCTCAGCAGCCGCCAGCAGCAGTTGCTGCAGACCCTGCGCGCCGCCGACAGCGAGCTCTCCGGTCAGGACCTGCACGCCCAACTGCGGCGCAGCAGCACGCCGATGGGACTGGCCACGGTGTATCGCCACCTGCGCCAGCTGCAGCAGTGGGGCCTGGTGCGCTGCCGCCACCTGCCCAGCGGCGAGGCCCTGTTCGCCCCCACCGAACGCGACGACCACCACCTCACCTGCGTCGACTGCGGGCACACCCAACGACTCAGCCACTGCCCGGTGCACGCCCACGAACTGCCCAGCGGCGAGCTGGAGGGCTTCCTGCCCCTGTTTCACACCCTGGAGTTCTTCGGCCTCTGCGCCGACTGCCAGCGCCGACAGGGCCGTGAGCCGGAGCCAGGCCGCCGGCGGGGTTGAGAGGGCAGCGGCCTGAAAACCCTATGGTCTGAGAATCAGTCCCAGGTCGTCCATGCCAGCCCGCGAGCCAGCCAGCGAGCCCGCCACCCAGGCCCCCACCGGGATGGCTGATACCCCCAGCGCCCTGCCGGTCACGATCCTCACAGGCTTTCTCGGGGCCGGCAAAACCACCCTGCTCAACCACATCCTCAGCAACCAGCAGGGTCTCAGAACCGCCGTGCTGGTGAACGAGTTCGGCGAGATCGGCATCGACAACGACCTGGTGATCGCCACCGGCGACGACATGGTGGAGCTGAGCAACGGCTGCATCTGCTGCTCGATCAACGGCGAGCTGCTGGAGGCGGTGTATCGGATTCTCGATCGACCCGAGCCGGTCGACTACCTCGTGGTGGAGACCACCGGCCTGGCCGATCCGCTACCGGTGGCGATGACCTTCCTGGGCAGCGACCTGCGCGACGCCACCCGGCTCGACTCGATCATCACCTTGGTCGACGCCG
>JBILDP010000192.1:0-4314 GCA_044352535.1 Prochlorococcaceae cyanobacterium | reverse complement strand
TGGCGCAGGTCTGGCGGCGCCCCCTTGGCAAACAGGGCCAGCCCCTGATCCACCTTGCCCAGCAGCAACTGCAGGCAGGCCTGCAGGGGCTGGGTCCCTTCCTGGCCGCTGGAATGAAGTCGCTCGAGAGCCGTGGCGATCTGCTCGGGCTTGCGGCGGGCAAAGCCAGACGCGGTGAGGGCCGTGGTGGCCAGGAAGTGGGCAGCGCTGGAGTGATCCCCCCAGCGGCTGAACAGATCCATCTGTTCCTGCACGGTGAGGAAGGAGCGGATCTGCTTGAAGAAGGCCTGGAATTCGCTGCGCGGCAGCCGGGGATCGGCATCACCTTCCAGGCCTCCACGGCGCTGCACGAGGGCATCGAGCAGCGTCAGACCTTCGCTGCGTTCGGCCGTGGCAGTCAGGTCGCGACTGAGCAGGTCCAGCACCCGGAACGGTTGCAGGCCATCGAGTTCGTCCTGTAATTGCTGGCGCAACAGGGGTTGCTGGCCGATGCGCTGGAGCAGCTGCTGGCCCTGCTGCAGCGTCTGGGCGGCGGATTCATAGCGCCGTTGCTGGTGCAGGTCGGCGGCAGCAGCCAGACAGGCCAATCCAGCCAGAAGGGCCAGGTCGGCCTCCCGGCCGCTGCCGAGGGCGGGAGCCCGCGGCGGTTGCAGACAGCGCTGAGCCAGCTCGAAGCAATCCAGGGCCTGACCTGCCTCAAGCAGCAGCAGCAGGCCGCCAACATCCCGGCTGGAGGGGATATCGAGGGCGGCCAGCGCAGAGGGTTCCCTGGCCGCCAGGGTCGTGAGGCTGGTCTCGTAGTCGCCACGGCGTTCCGGGTCGCTCAGCAGATCGGCGCTCGCCCGCAGCAGCTCTGCTCTGGCCTGGAGCGTTTCAGCGGTGAAGCCCTGCTCCGGCAGGCGATCGAGCCGTTGCTGGAGGGTGTGAAGCACGGCCTGGGCATCGGTGGCCGGATTCACGCCAAGCAACCGGAAATGATCGATCGGCAGTTCCAATCCGCCCCATTCGCTGGTGGCCGACTGTAGGCAGGGTCTGCACTTTTGGCTCCTGTGCCCGCCCTGCTGGTGGATGGACCCCGTACAGTTCAGGCACGATCAGCCTTCTCCCCGGGCCGGCTTCCATGACTCAGGCAGATATGAGCCGCGACAGCGCCGCTGCTTTCGGTGCCGCCTCGGGAGCCCCGGCCTGCTCCGCAGACAGCACCCATGTGGCGGGGCCCCACGCCGAGCGGCTGGAGAACCTCTACCCGGCCACCAAGGCCACCGTGAATCGCGATGAGGGCTTGATGCTCTATCGCGACATGGTGCTTGGCCGGCGCTTCGAAGACAAGTGCGCCGAGATGTACTACCGGGGCAAAATGTTCGGGTTCGTGCATCTCTACAACGGCCAGGAGGCTGTGAGCACGGGCGTGATCAGGGCCATGAAGCAGCAGTACGACTGGTTCTGCAGCACCTATCGCGACCACGTGCATGCCCTGAGCTGCGGCGTGCCGGCCCGTGAGGTGATGAGCGAGCTGTTCGGCAAGGAAACGGGCTGCAGCAAGGGCCGCGGGGGGTCGATGCACCTGTTCTCGAGGGAGCATCACCTGCTCGGCGGTTATGCCTTCATCGGGGAGGGCATTCCTGTGGCCCTGGGCGCGGCCTTCACCAGTCGCTACAAGCGTGATGCCCTTGGCGACGCTTCCAGCGATGCCGTGACGGCTGCATTCTTCGGAGATGGCACCTGCAACATCGGCCAGTTTTATGAGTGCCTCAACATGGCGGCTCTCTGGAAATTGCCGATCATTTTTGTTGTTGAAAACAACAAGTGGGCCATCGGCATGGACCACAACCGTGCCACCAGTGATCCAGAGATCTGGCGCAAAGCCGCTGCCTTTGGCATGGCCGGAGAAGAGGTGGATGGCATGGATGTGCTGGCGGTCCGTGCTGCCGCCCAGCGGGCGGTGGAGCGGGCCCGCGCTGGTGAAGGCCCCACGCTGCTCGAGTGCCTCACCTACCGCTTTCGGGGGCATTCGCTCGCCGATCCCGACGAGCTGCGCGCCCAGGCTGAGAAAGAGTTCTGGGCTCAGCGCGACCCGATCAAGCGCCTCGCCTCCCATTTGGTCGAGACCGGTCTGTCCTCGGCCGAAGAGCTCAAGTCGATCGATCAGGAGATTGATGCCGTGGTGGCCGACTGCGTGGAGTTTGCGCTGGCGGCCCCCGAGCCCAAGGGTGAGGAGCTCACCCGATACATCTGGGCGGAGGATTGAGGCGCGGATAGGGGCGCGTTAGCTCGCCATACCTGCGGGATTCAAGACCGGCAGCATTCAGGGGGTGCTGGGTGATCGTCGCGTCAGGTTGCGCAGTTTGCGCAGGGCCTTCAGTTCCACCTGGCGCACCCGCTCCCGCGATACCTCCAACAGCCGACCGATCTCAGCCAGGGTGTGGCGTTCTTCGCCATCGAGCCCAAAGCGCAGCCGCAGCACCTGATGCTCCTGCTCGCTGAGGTGTTGGAGCCAGCGACCCAGCTGTTCCTGGTGGATGCCGCGCTCCACCCGATCCAGTGGTTCCTCGCTGTTGCCGTCGGCGATGAGATCGCCGAGGAAGCTGCGACCTTCGTCGCCATTCACCGGTGCATCCAGGCTCGACGTGGTGAGCGCCTGACGCAGGAGCCCATCAAGTTCGTCTAGCGGCATCTGCAGAGCCTCGGCAATCTCGCGCCGGCTGGGCATGGCACCGAGCTTGTGTGCCAGATCAAGGCTCACCTTGCGCACGGCAGAGAGGCGCTCGCTCAGGTGCACCGGCAGACGAATGGTGCGCGACTGGCAGGCGATCGCCCGCGTCATGCTTTGACGAATCCACCAGAAGGCATAGGTGGAAAACTTGTAGCCACGGGTTGGGTCAAATTTCTCAACTGCCCTCTCCAGGCCTAGCGATCCTTCTTGAATCAAGTCCAGAAGTTCGAGGCCTTTCCCCTGATATTTCTTGGCAACGCTGACAACCAGCCGTAGATTGGCTTTCATCATCCGTTGCTTGGCGCGTTGGCCAATGCGCAGGATTTTTTTGTCGTGGTTGTTATGATCCTGGCTGCTGTTTCCGCCAACGGCTTCCAGCAGTTGCATCATCGCCTGCACCTGGTTGCCCAGCTCGATCTCTTCGGCCGGCGTGAGCAGAGGTTCGCGGCCAATGGTGGCGAGGTACCAGCTGATGGGGTCGCTGCTTCGCCGTCGACTGCCCTCGCTGCTGCTCTTTAACGATGAAGCACCCATCTCAGCTGATCTGTCAGGAGATGACTCTCCCGTTGAAATCCGGAATCCGGTTGTGTTTTTAGATGCCCTTTAGGTTTCGATTGCAAAACAACACAAACTTTTGCGCTTTCTGTTATTGGCGGCAGTGCTGCTCGGCCTCGCTTCTCTGCAGATGTTGCGCAACGGCAATCGGGCTGCTGTCGCCCCTTCGGGCCGCCTGGTGGCCCGCTTCGGCGTGCGCCGTCGCGGCCAAGGCAAGCAGATGTGGTGGGGTTTGGCCCATGCTGGCGAGCTGCCGTGCTCCCAGGCCGGCTGCATAGCCCGCCAGCACATCCCCCAGGCCAGCGCGGGCGGCCCGCGGTTCGGCGCTCATCAGCTGCCAGCGGCGGCCATCGGGGGCAGCCACCACACTCCGTGCCCCCTTGAGCAGCACGGTGGCGCCACTGTGCTGGGCCGCTGCGGCGGCACTTTCCAGGGGTGGGCTGGCCATCAGGTCGGGAAACAGGCGCTGAAATTCGACCGGATGGGGAGTGATCCAGGTGGCCCCCCGGCGCCCTTCCAGCCAGCGGCGGGCGCCGCGGGGGTTCGCGCTTGTGTTGGCCTGGGCCAGGCGGTTGAGGCCGTCGGCATCCAGCACCAACAGGCCTGCAAACGCCTGCACTTGCTCCCAGATCCGGCCTTCAGCACCGCCGGCTGCCGGGCCCAGCTCGGCGCCCGTGCCGGCCCCCAGCCCCGGGCCCAGCAGGATGGTGTCCAGCCGTTCCAGCTGCGACAGATCCAGGGGGGCCAGGTCCAGCTCCCCGTCGCTGCCGCAAGCCAGCTCCTGAACCACCACCTCCGGAAACACTGTCCACAGTCCTGAGGCGATGGCGGGGGGCAGGGCGGCTCCAACGCTGCCGCAACCGCTGGCCCGGGCGCCGGCGAGCGTGAGGTGGGCGGCTCCGCGGTAGGCATCGCTGCCGGCCACCACCAGCAACCGCCCCCTCTGGTACTTGCTGGCTGCCGGATCGCCCTGGGGCCAGGGGGCATGGTCCAGATCCTCGAAACGCAGAGCCAGCGGCTGGCTGCTGGGCAGGGCGTCGAGCAAG
>JBILDP010000191.1:0-4318 GCA_044352535.1 Prochlorococcaceae cyanobacterium | reverse complement strand
GCCGCTGTGGGCGATCGGCCGCTGGCAATAGCGGGCCACTGGAGCCAGCCCCCAGCCGCAGAGCAGCGTCGAGACGCTCACCAGGGCGCCACTCAGGACCCCCATCTGCAGGTAGCTGCCGGCGTTCCGGTGGTCCTGCAGCAACAGGCCGCCGAGCACGATGCCCAGGAGGCTGGCCAGGATCGAGCCGGTGAAGCGGGCGGTGTTGAGCCGGGTGCGCAGCCCCACATCGGTGGTGAGCTCCGCCGCCAGGGCGGAGTAGGGCAGGTTCACGGCGGTGTAGAAGCTGTTGGCCAGGGCCGAGATCGCCACGAAGTAGGCGAACTTCAGCCAGATCCCACCCTCGGGACACCACCACATCGCCGCCATCGTGACTCCGAGGGGGATGGCGCTACCGAAGATCCAGGGCAGCCGCGGCCCCCAGCGGCTGTGGGTCTTGTCGCTGAGCCAGCCCACCAGGGGATCGTTGATGCCGTCCCAGAGCCGGCCCACCATCAGCACCAGCCCCGCCATCCAGGCTGGCAGCCCTGCCGCAGACGTATAAAAAACGAACAGATAGAAGCCAATCAGCGACGCCGCCATGCCGGTGCCCGCGTCGCCCAGGCCATAGGCCCACAGCAGCCGCTGCCGACCACCCGGAGCCAGATCGGCGGCATCAGTGGCTGGCGTGGCTGGGGCTGTATCAGGCTGGGAGACGGCCGCTGCCTTGCCTGGGCCTGTCACCGGAAACCGCTCTCGCACGCAGGCCATAATGCTTGAGCTCGTGGGCCTAGGCCCATGGTTCATGCGGCAGCGAGCCGTCAACCGCGACGCCAGGCACCTTGCCGACCGGCGCCCGACTGGTTCATCCGTACTGCTGCGGGCGTAGTTTAGTGGTAAAACCTCAGCCTTCCAAGCTGATGATGCGGGTTCGATTCCCGCCGCCCGCTCTCTAAAGCCGCTTCCCCTTCAGCAGGTTCTGGTTCACCAGCAGCACCAGACTGCGGTTTTCCAGGGGAATGCCGGCCGGACTCCAGCGCTGGGGAGCCTCAGGCAGGTCTTCGTCGAGCGGCAGGGCGGTGTCGATCACCCGCAGCCAGCCTGCGGGGCACACCGGCAGGTCGAAGTGCATGGCCTTGCTGTAGGCGTTCATGCCGCACCACAGCAGCGGCCCTTCGCGGTTGTCGTTGATGCTCCAGGCCAGGGTGTGCGACCACGCGGCCCAGTCCGGTCGGTCCAGCTGTACACCGTGCCACTGGCGCCAGCGGTGGGAGGGGTCGGTGCTGCGGCGCTGGGGCTGCTCCTCAAACGGCAACTCGGGGTTGAGCAGGGGCAGCAGCAGGCGGCGCAGCGTCACCAGGCGCTGCAGATAGAGCCGCACCGCACGATCACGGCCGTCCGGCTGCCAGTGCATCCAGCCCAGGGGATTGTTCTGGCACCAGGTGTTGTTGTTGCCGCCCTGGCTGCGGCGCACTTCGTCGCCCATCAGCAGCATCGGCACGCCTGGCGCCAGCAGCAGGCTGGCCAGCAGGTTGCGCAGCTGGCGCTCACGCAGGGCCGTGATCGCGTGGTCGCTGCTGGGCCCCTCCACGCCGTGGTTCCAGCTGTTGTTGTGGTTGTCGCCGTCGCGATTGTCTTCGCCGTTGGCCAGGTTGTGCTTGCCGTTGAAGCTCACCAGATCGGCCAGGGTGAAGCCGTCGTGGGCGGTGAGGAAGGTGATGCACTGGCCGGGATGCACCGGCGTTTCGGTGTAGAGGTCGGGGCTGCCGGAGAGGCGCTGGCCCAGGGCCCAGCAGGTCTTCTCATCGCCTTTCCAGAAGCGGCGCAGGTCGTCGCGGAAGCGACCGTTCCAGGTGGCCACCCGCCGGGCCGGAAAGTCGGCCAGCTTGTAGAGGCCGCCGCAGTCCCACGGCTCACTGATGAGCTTGAGGTCGGCCAGGTCCGGGTCGGCCTCCATGTCTTCAAACAGGGGCGGCTCCTCCAGCGGCGCCAGGTTGTCGCCGCGGCTGAGGGCGATGCCCAGGTCGAAGCGGAAGCCATCCACCCCCAGCTCGGTGGCCCAGCAGCGCAGGGATTCCAGGATCAGACGGCGCACCAGCGGCCGGTTGGCGGCGATCGTGTTGCCGCAGCCGCTCACATCCTGGTAGTCGCCCCTGGCGCTCTGCTGGTAGTAGAGGCGATCACAGAAGCCGCGCCAGCTGAGGGTGGGGCCGGCCTGGTTGCCCTCGCTGGTGTGGTTGTACACCACATCCAGCAGCACCTCGATGCCGGCCCGGTGGCAGGCGCTCACCAGCTGGCGCACCTGCTCCCGGCCCGCCAGTGGGTCGTCGCCCAGCAGGTAGCCGGGGTGGGGGGCCATCCAGCTCAGGGGGCTGTAACCCCAGTGATTGATCCGCCCCGCTGGAGCGTCGGCCGGATCGAAGGCCATCACCGGCAGCAGCTCGATCGCCGTGATGCCCAGCTCCTTCAGGTAGGGCAGGGTGTCGATCAGTCCCAGCAGGCTGCCCTGGCGTTCGGCTGTCACCGGACAGCCGGCCCCCTGGGTGAAGCCACCCACGTGCAGTTCGTAGATCACGCTGCTCTGCCAGCTGTGGCGGGGCCGCGGCGCCGCTTCGAAATCAAAGCGGTCGCGCTCGGTGACCACCCCCTTGAGGCAGCAGCTGGTGTTGGGGGCTGCCCCCACGGCGGCGCCCCGCTGGTAGCCCTCCCAGCCGGCGATCGCCCGGGCGCAGGGATCGAGCAGCACCTTGGAGGGGTTGAAGCCGTGGGAGCCGGGCTGCAGTGGCCCGAACACCCGGTAGCCGTAGCACTGGCCGATGCCGATCCCCTCCACTTCCACGTGCCAGTGGTCGGCGGAGCGGTGGCGCTGATCCAGCTCGATCACCTGGCTGGGCTCCGTGGCCTCGCCATGGGCAAACAGCAGCAGCTCGAGTCGGGTGGCGAGCGGAGCCACCACCGAGAAGTTGACCCCACGGCCGGTGAGGCTGGCGCCGAGGGGCCAGGGCTTGCCGAGGTGCATGCGGGCTGGGGGGCTCGACAACGCTCAGCGGGCAACGGCCCCAACCTAGGCAGATCGCTCCAGCGGGTCTGCCGGCCGGGTGGTTTGATCAACACATGGCGCTGCCGATCTCCCCTCCCGAACCCGGCCGGCCGCCGCGGCAGGTGCAGCCCGGGCTGTGGCTGTTCTCCCCCAGCCGCGACAGCCAGGGGGGCAGCAGCTGGTTGCTGGAGGCCGAAGGCGAGCAGCCGGCCGTGCTGGTGGATTGCCCGGGCTTCACCCAGGCCAACCTCGACTTTCTCAAGGCACTGCAGGGCGGCGGTGTGGTGGTGCTCACCAGCCGCGAGGGCCATGGCCGCTGCCGCCGCCTTCAGGAGCAGCTGGGCTGGCCGGTGTGGGTACAGGAGCAGGAGGCCTATCTGCTGCCGGGGGTGGAGTCGCTGCAGCGCTGGGGAGCTGAGCAGGAACTGGCCGGCGGCCGCCTGCTCTGGACGCCAGGGCCCACGCCGGGAGCGGCGGTGCTGCACGTGCGGCGCCACGGGCTGGATCTGCTGTTCTGCGGCCGGCTGCTGCTGCCCACCGCACCAGGGGTGCTGGCGCCGCTGCGCACGGCCCGCACCTTCCATGGGCCGCGGCAGCTGGCCAGCATCGAGCGGCTGCGGCAGTGGTTGCCGGCCGGTTCGCCCGGCGTGATCGCCTGCGGCGGCGGGCTTGGCGCCCTGCGCGGCGAGGTGCTGGTGCCGGAGGGCGCGGCACTGCTGCGGGGTCTGGAGCTGACCGCTTGAGCGCTGCAGGGTGTGGGCTCCAGCGGTCGCTGCCAGCTCTCCGACCTGGAGCCCGGATGGCCGCCTGTCAGCAAAAACCGTTGCGGCGGCGGGCTTTCCGGTTGCAGTCCCGGTCTGACCCCCATACCATTGGCCCGCTTACCTCAGGCAGGTCGGGTTCGCCGACACGCCCCAGCACCCTCGTCCAGCTGCTTTCCCCGCTGGCCCACTCCCCCGACCGCCGCTCTCGAGGCTTCTCCTTCCCATGAACAAAGCTGATCTCGTCAACCTCGTTGCCGCCCGCACCGAGCTCACCAAGACCGACGTCTCCCAGGTGGTGGATGCCGCCATCGAAACCATCATCGACTCGGTGGTGGAGGGCAAGAAGGTGTCGATCCTCGGGTTTGGTTCCTTCGAGCCCCGTGAGCGCTCCGCTCGTCAGGGCCTGAACCCCAAGACCGGCCAGAAGATCAAGATCCCTGCCAAGCGGGTGCCCGCCTTCACCGCCGGCAAGATGTTCAAAGATCGCGTGCAGGGCTGATCTGCCCTGACGCAGGTTCTGTGCTCTCTCCACGCA
>JBILDP010000190.1:0-4331 GCA_044352535.1 Prochlorococcaceae cyanobacterium | reverse complement strand
TAGAGGCTCTTGAGACCAAGGCGCCTGGCCAGGTTGTTGGCCTTCAGCAGCGGCGTGAAGCCGGTGCCCACATCGATCGGGTCGCCCTCGATCGGCAGGAATTCGCGATAACGCCAGATGGAGGCGGGGCCGGCCTCGATCGTGGCGCGACTCACGCGGCTCCTGATCGCCTCGTAGTCGTAAACCACCTCCAGGGGGCCGAAGCAGACGTCTTCGCAGACGTGGCGGGCGCCGGCTTCATAGGCGTGGCCGCATTCCTTGCAGCGCAGGCCCGTGAAGGTGGGGCCGGAAACGCTGGAGCGGGAGAGGGTGGCAGTCACGATCTCACCTGGCGGAAGCCAAAGCTGTGGGCGAAACGCTAACAGTGCTGGTGAAGGCCGTGATCAATAGCCGACCTCAAAAATCGGGATTGCGCCATCCTGATTCACTCACCTTGCGTCAGCCGTTTGCCCCTCTAGCCTCGGACCTCTCCTCCGGCCCGTGCCTGCTCCACTTTTGAGGCGCCCGCCCGCCCGCTCTTTCTGGCTCGTGCTGGTGGGACTGCTGGGTGCGCTGCTCCTGCCGGCTGCGGGCGTGGTGTTGCTCGCACGCCTCTGGGTGGAGTGGCAATGGTTCAGCCAGTTCGGCTGGGCTGGCGTGCTGCTCACGCGCTGGCTGCTCCAGCTGGGTGGCGTTGTGCTGGGACTGTTGCTGGCCCTGGGGCTGCAGCGCTGGCTCAGTTGGTTCTGGGCCCTGCCACGGAGCGGCGGATCCTTGCGGTTCGCCCTGGCGCCCCGCCCCTATGCGGCAGCCCTGCTGCTGGCGGTCACCCTGCAGTTGTTGCCGCTGCTGCTCTTGATGAGCCTGGCCCAGCGGCTGGTGCTCAACCCCTTTGATCCCCGCCGCCTGCATGGCCTGGTTGCCCTGGCGGATCTGCCCTGGCTGGCGCTGCTGCCGGCCCTGCTGATTGCAGCATTGTCTCTGCTGTTCTGGCCGGGCCGGGCGTCCCGGTTGGTGGCAGCCATCGGCGGGGCGGCAGCGGCGCTGGTGCTGGCCCGCAGCTGGGGCCTGTGGAGCGAAGCTCTGCTGGTGCCCGACAGCGGCCTGCGGGATCCCCTGCTGGGCGCTGATCTGAGCTTCGGCCTGGCGCGGTTTCCCGCCCTCGCCTTTGGCCTCACCCTGGCGCTGGCGCTGTTGATTCAGCACCTGGGCGCGGCGCTCTGGGGTCTGCTGGCCCGGCCGCCCCAGCTCACGGATGGCCGTTTTCACGGCTTCTCGCCGGCCCAGCTCCAGGCCCTGCGGCTGCCTCTGGCCCTGGTGAGTCTGCTGGTGGCCTGCGCCTTCTGGCTCGGCCGGCACCAGCTGCTGATGAGCACCGCCGGCAGCGTGCCCGGTGCCGGCTGGCTCGATGTGCACCTGCTGCTGCCGCTGCGCACCCTGGCCGCCCTCGGCGGACTGGCCACGGCCATCGCCCTCCTGTGGCCCTGGCGACCAGGCAGGCGGGCACCGCTGCTGCTGGTTTCGGCCCTGGTGCTCACCCTGGTGCCGCTGCTGGAGCTGCTGTTCACCCCCCTGCTCCAGCTGCTGCTGGTGCGTCCGCGGGAGCTGCAGCGCGAGAGCCCCTATCTGGCCCGTTCGATCGCCGCCACCCGCGCCGCCTTCCAGCTCGATCGGATCAGCAGCCGCACAGTGAATCCTCGCAACCGAATCACACGGGCGGATCTGGAGGCCAGCGCCGCCACCCTCCGCAACATCCGGTTGTGGGACAGCCAGCCCCTGCTCGCCACCAACCGGCAGCTGCAGCAGCTGCGGGTGTATTACCGCTTCTCGGGCGCAGCGGTGGATCGCTATGGCCTCAGTGCCGCGGGTGGTCTAGGTCGCCAGCAGGTGATCATCGCCGCCCGTGAGCTCGACCAGTCGGTCCTGCCGCCGGCGGCGCGCACCTGGCTCAACCGCCACCTGGTGTTCACCCACGGCTATGGCTTCACCGTGTCGCCGGTGAACACGGCCACGCCGGATGGCCTGCCGGAGTACTTCATCAGCGACCTGGGTGCCTCCACCCGGGTTCAGGGCAACCGGCAGCTGGGCATCAGCGAGGCCGAGGTGCGCGCCGCCATCCCGATCGGCCAGCCCAGCCTCTATTTCGGTGCCCTGTCCTCCCCCTATGCCCTGGCCCCCACCAAGGTGCCGGAGTTTGATTACCCCCAGGGCGATCAGAACGTCTACACCCACTACAGCGGTAAGGCCGGGGTACCGGTTGGATCGTTCTGGGGGCGGCTGGCGGCGTCGATCTACCTGCAGGAGCCCAAGTTGCTGGTGCAGGGCTCCCTCACCCCCCAGACGCGCCTGCTGCTCCGGCGCGAGGTGCGTCAGCGGCTGCGACGGGTGGCGCCCTTCCTGCGGGTGGAGGGGGAGCCCTACCTGGTGTCAGTGAGCCTCGATGGCGACAGTCCGTTCCCCGCGGCCCAACACCAATTCTGGATCGTGGAGGGCTTCACCACCAGCCGCACCTATCCCTACAGCGCGCCGGTGCCTGGCAACCCGGATGTGCGCTATCTGCGCAATGCCGTGAAGGCGGTGGTGGATGCCTACAGCGGCCGCATGGTGCTGTACGTGGCCGAGCCCCGTGATCCGCTGATCCGCGGCTGGCAGCGGCTGTTCCCCGGCCTGTTCGAGCCCCTGGGGGCCATGCCCCGCGCCCTGCAGGCGCACATGCGCTATCCGCTCTGGCAGTTCGAGCTGCAGACCCAGCAGCTGCTCCGCTACCACGTGACCAATCCGCGCATCTTTTACAGCGGCGACGACGTGTGGCAGGTGCCCAAGGAGATCTATGGGCGCCAGGAGGTGCTCGTGAAGCCGTATCACGTGTCTGCCCAGCTGGCACCGGAACTGCCCCCCGAATTCCTGCTGCTGCAGCCGCTCACCCCCCTGGCGAGGCCCAACCTGGCCGCCTGGCTGGCGGCCCGCAGCGACGCTCCCCACTACGGGGAGCTGGTGCTGCTGCGCTTCCCCACCCAGACGCCGATCTTCGGGCCCGAGCAGATCACGGCCCTGATCAACCAGAACCCCCAGATCAGCCAGCAGTTCGGTCTCTGGGACCGCTCCGGTTCGGAGGTTGTTCAGGGCAATCTGCTGGTGGTGCCGGTGGGCCAGGCCCTGCTCTATGTGGAGCCCGTGTATCTCAAGGCGCGCCAGGGAGGCCTGCCCACTCTGGCGCGGGTGGTGGTGAGCGATGGCACCCGCATCGCCATGGGAACCACCCTGGAGCAGGGTCTCGAGCTGTTGCTGGATCCCCGCCGTTCGCTGCCGGCTGTGGTTCAGCCGCTGCAGGCTGCCGACACTGGGGACAGTCCTCTTTGAGGGAGGGCAGATTTCGTCGCATGAAAAAAGGGCCCGTCAGGGCCCCTCAGGGATGGATGGCTCCCGGTTGATCAGGCCGCCACGGCGGTCTTGGGATCCAGCTCGCCCTTGGCGTAAAGGCCGGCGTAGTAGTTGATGTCGCGCTGCTTGATCTTGCTGGCGTTGCCGGCGCACCAGAACTGCTGATAGCGATCCAGGCACACCTGCTTCATGTACTGGCGGGCGGGCTTGTTGAAGTGGCGCGGATCGAAGTTGGAGGGATCCTTCGCGGCCGCCTCCCGCACGGCGGCGGTGAAGGCCAGACGGTTGTCGGTGTCGATGTTCACCTTGCGCACGCCGTTGCGGATGCCCTCCTGGATCTCTTCCACGGGCACGCCGTAGGTCTCGGGGATGGCGCCGCCGAACTTGTTGATCATGTCGAGCCACTCCTGGGGCACGGAGGAGGAGCCGTGCATCACCAGGTGGGTGTTGGGGATGGCCTTGTGGATCTCGGCGATGCGGCTGATGGCCAGCACCTCACCGGTGGGCTTGCGGGTGAACTTGTAGGCGCCGTGGCTGGTGCCGATGGCGATCGCCAGGGCATCCACCTTGGTTTTCGCCACGAAGTCGGCGGCTTCGGCGGGGTCGGTGAGCAGTTGGCTGTGGTCGAGCTTGCCCTCGAAGCCGTGGCCATCCTCGGCCTCACCCATGCCGGTCTCCAGGGAGCCGAGGCAGCCCAGCTCGCCTTCCACGCTCACGCCGATGGCGTGGGCCACATCCACCACTTCCTTGGTAACAGCCACGTTGTACTCGTAGCTGGCGGGGGTCTTGGCGTCGGCCATCAGCGAGCCGTCCATCATCACCGAGGTGAAGCCGTTGGCGGCGGCGCCGAAGCAGGTGGCGGGGCTGTTGCCGTGGTCCTGGTGCATCACCACCGGGATGTCGGGATAGGTTTCCACGGCGGCCAGGATCAGGTGGCGCAGGAAGTTCTCACCGGCGTACTGGCGGGCGCC
>JBILDP010000189.1:0-4338 GCA_044352535.1 Prochlorococcaceae cyanobacterium | reverse complement strand
TTGGCCTGCTCCACCTGCAGCTGCACCTGCTCGATCTCTTCCTTGATCGCGCTGAGGGCATCGATCGAGCCCTTCTCGGCCTGCCACTGGGCATTGAGGCTGCTCTGCTGCTCGCGCAGCTCGGCCAGCTCCTTCTCCAGCCGCTCCAGCCGGTCGCGGCTGGCGGCATCAGACTCCCGCCCCAGCGAGAGCTTTTCCATCTCCAGCTGCAGGATGCGGCGATCGAGCTCGTCGATTTCCTCGGGCTTGGAGGTGATCTCCATCTTCAGGCGGGCGGCCGATTCATCCACCAGATCGATGGCCTTGTCGGGCAGGAAGCGATCGGCGATGTAGCGGCTGCTCAGCACGGCGGCCGCCACCAGGGCGTTGTCGGCGATGCGCACGCCGTGGTGCACCTCATAGCGCTCCTTGAGGCCGCGCAGGATCGAGATCGTGTCTTCCACCGTGGGCTGATCCACGAACACCTGCTGGAAGCGGCGCTCCAGGGCCGGATCCTTCTCGATGTGCTGGCGGTGCTCGTCGAGGGTGGTGGCGCCGATGCAGCGCAGTTCGCCGCGGGCCAGCATCGGCTTGAGCAGGTTGCTGGCATCCATGGCGCCGCCGGTGGCGCCGGCCCCCACCACCGTGTGGATTTCGTCGATGAACAGCACGATCTGGCCCTCGGAGGCGGTGACCTCCTTGAGCACGGCCTTGAGCCGCTCCTCGAACTCACCGCGGTACTTGGCGCCGGCGATCAGGGCGCCCATGTCGAGTGACACCAGCTGGCGATTTTGCAATGCCTCCGGCACATCGCCGTTGACGATCCGCTGGGCCAGGCCCTCCACGATCGCCGTCTTGCCGACGCCGGGTTCGCCGATCAGCACCGGATTGTTCTTGGTGCGGCGGCTGAGGATCTGGATCGTGCGGCGGATCTCCTCGTCGCGGCCGATCACCGGGTCGAGCTTGCCGTCACGGGCGGCCTTGGTGAGGTCGCGGCCGTATTTCTCCAGCGATTCGTAGGTGCCTTCTGGGTTCTGGTCGGTCACGTTCTGGGATCCGCGGATGGCCTGCACGGCATCTTTGAGTTTGTCGGCGCTGGTGCCGGCCTGGCTCAGCAGCTGTTTGCCGCAGCGATCATCGATCGCGAGGGCAAGCAGCAGATGCTCGATGGCGATGTAGCTGTCGCCATAGCTGTCTTTGAGGCTGTTGGCCTGATCGAGCACGGCATTGAGCCCCTTGCCCAGATACACGTTGTCGGGGGGAGAGCTCAACGACGCCTGGCCGGCGATGAAGGCCTCCAGCCGCTGGCTGAGGGTGCCCACATCCACACCGGCCTTCTCCAGAATCCGGCCGGCCAGGCCCTGCTGGGCCAGCAGGGCTGCAAACAGGTGCTCGCTTTCCATCTGCTGCTGGCGCTTCTGCTGCGCCAGTTGCTGGGCGGCGACAACAGCGCCCCAGGCCTTTTCGGTGAACAGCTCGGCGGTGGGATGCATGGGCGACTCCCCTGGATGGATCAGCTGGTTGAACCGTATGGCGACTGTTTCGTAGCGGCAGAGAGGAGAACCGAACGGCTCGATTCGGTCCTCCGCCGGGTGGGGGGAAACCGTCAGCGAGGCGTGCCGTTGTAGGTCACGTTTAAAACCGTGCGCCCATCCGGTGAGATCTCAATCTGGGTTTCGGTCGCTTCAGTTGCCACTTCAGTGTGGCCATCGGAATTGCGCTTCAGTGCCCTGTAACGGATCCCTGCAGTTGCCGGGGCTGGCGCAGCGACTCGCTACAAATATGACTATTCGTTGTCGGTCTCAAGGTGCAGATGAACCGTTGCCGGGCACTCTGGGTTGCGATTTTGCTTGCAGGTGGGCTGGCCAGTCCCTCCTTGGTGGTGGCCCGCGACGGTGGCGGTTTTCACGGAGGCGCTGGCTTTCGTGGTGGCGGCGATGGTTTTCGCGGCGGTGGCAGCTGGTCCCCAGGTGGAGGGGGCTATCGCTTCAGTGCTCCCAGGGTTGATGACGCACCCCGCGTCAATGCAGCACCAGTCGAGCGGGCTGCTCCAGTGGCTGATCGTCCAGCCGATCGCAATCTGGAACAGGGTTACCGCACTAGCCATCCTCTGTATGGCACAGGAAGTCGTACCCCATGGACTGGCCACAACATCTCGGCCGATCAGTTTCGGCGCTACAACCAGGGAGGTTGGTCGAACAACCGCATCAACGGCAGCTTCGATAACGACCGTTTCAACCGCCAGGTGAATCTGGAGAATAACTTCTACAGCCGCAACTACGGCGGTTGGAATGACAACTGGGCTAACGGAGGCTACTGGGGAAGCCGTCCCTGGGGCTATGGCTGGTATAGCTGGACTCCTAACACTTGGGGCTGGTGGGGCGGCTCATCCCTTGGCTGGGGGTTGGCGACCCTGGCTGGTGCTGAAGTGATTACCGATCTGGTGAATGATGCCTCCGAACAACAGTCGCCTGTGATCGATGTTCCCGCAAGTAATTACCAGCTCAACTATGCCACGGTGGATTCAGTCGGCACCAGCGGCGCCGACTTCAGCTACGCGGTGGCCGGCAGCCTGCCGGTGAAGGGGGCAGCGAATTGTCAGCAGGGCTTGTTGGATGGTCAGGTGCCCAGCTCTGCCGCCCAGGCTCAATTGCTGAATGCCGCCTGCCAGGTGGCCTATGGACCCGACCCCAAGGGCACCCCTCTGCCAGAAAGCCTGGCAGGTCGCCTGCCTGGCTGGGTTCGTGATTTGCTCCTGTTGGCCTTGGGAGGCGGGCTTGCTGTGGCGGGCTGGCAGCTCTTTGAGCGCCGGCGCGCTCCATCAGTTAAAGATGTTGTGCACCATGCTCCGGTCACCTCAGGTTGAGCACCGCCCTTCCTCAATTCACCCCATTTTCTTTTTGACTCCCCTGCTTGCCATGAAAATGCAACGTCTTCTGACTGCAACCCTGAGTGCCGGTCTGCTCCTCTCGACTGCGCTGACCCCCCTTGCTGCCGAGGCTCGAGGTGGTGGCTTCGGAGGTGGTGGTTTTGGTGGAGGGGGACGTGGCTTTGGTGGCGGACGCGTTGGCGGTTGGGGCGGCGCTGGCGAGGGCGGCCGCAGCTGGGGTGGCGGCAACTACCACTTTCAGAACAACAACTGGCAGCGTGGATATCAGGGCTACCACCCGATGTACGGCGAGGGCACGCGCAGCAACTGGGGCAATGACAACAGGATCAACGGTAGCTTTGATAATGACAATTTTAATCGCAATGTAAATGTTAATAATAACTTCTATAATCGCGATTACAACGGTTGGAATAATAACTGGCGAAACGGCGGTTACTGGGGTAATCGTCCCTGGAATACCGGCTGGTACGGGGGTTGGGGTGGCTGGGGTTGGTGGGGCGCAAGCTCCGCGGCCTGGGGGCTTGCTGGCTTGGCTACCGGTGCGGCGATTACCGGCCTTGTGAATGCAGCTTCCAGCAACAGTTCACCGGTGATCGTTGTGCCAAACACCAGCTATGAGCTCAATTATGGTTCTGTGGAAGCGGTGGGTAGCTACGGCGCCAGCTTCAACTACAACGTGGATGGTCATCAGTTGTTTGGTGCCGTCAACTGCCAGCAGGGCTTGCTTAACGGTCAGCAGCCTGGCACCGCTGACCAGGCTCAGCTGCTGAATGCCGTCTGCCAGGTGGCTTACGGATCAGGCACCTGAATTCGGCTTCGTTGATGAGGGGAGGGCTCCCTCCCCGGGTCAACACGCCCTGCTTGCCAGTTACGGCTCCGGCAGCTCAATCAACCCGGAGCCTTTGCCGCACAGCCGCAGCGGACAGCCGTCCGGTCCGTACACCGCATCGGCTGCCGACAGGCAGCCGCGCGCGTTCTTGGCCGCCACCTGGGATGGACGGATCCGCAGCGGTTGCAGCTCACTCTGTGTGGCGGGCACCACCAGAGGGCACTGCCCGGCCAGGCGCTGGCTGCCCTGGGGTGGCTGAGCGCTTGCCGGGACCACACTCCCCAGCACCAGCAACACTCCCAGCAGCGGTGACAGCTTGCGAGCGATCATCGGCAGGAGTGCTTCAACACTGTGCCCATGATGCCCGCTGATTCGCCGGATCCCACCCTTGTCGCCCAGTTGGCTGAGGCAGCCCGTGCCTTTGATGCCACCGCCAGCGATCTGGAGCGCAATTGCTGGATGGCGGTCCACCAGCACACCCATGGTGTTCTGCCCTCCGAGTACGACATCCGAGAGGTGCCGGAGGAGTTGTTTCTGGCCGTGCTTGAGCTCCGCCGGCAGCAGGGCTGATCGCACCTTTCCTGCACAAGAGGGGGTTCCTCAGAAGAGCACTGCGCAAGAAAAAAGCCCCGGCCGAAGC
>JBILDP010000188.1:0-4346 GCA_044352535.1 Prochlorococcaceae cyanobacterium | reverse complement strand
TGGTGCGCAGCCGTAGGGAGCCCCTAGCGTCAGGCCACCCCAGGTTTCGCCACGTTGAACGCCGGACGTCCCGCCCCCCGTAGCCCACGCCCCAACTGGCGCCAGCCGTTGCTGCTGGTGCTGCGGCTGGCGGTGATGGGGGCCGGACTGGGCGTGATCACCGGCACCGGCCTCAAGCTGCTGGCCCCCCACCTGGCCCAGGGGGCAAGCCAGGCGCCCCGGCTCGAGGGCGGCCAAACGGTGACGCCCACGATCACCCGCCGCGGCCTCGACCTGGGCCGCTTCGAGCCCCGGACCGAGCTCACGGCGGTGAGTGCGAAATGGGCCCAGCTGGCGGCCGCCCAGAAAGACCTCAAGGCCTCGGCCTTCCTGCTGGTGCTCGACGACGGCCGCTACGCCCAGCTCCAGCCCGACCTGCCGCTGCCGGCCGCCAGCTCGATCAAGACGCCGATCCTGCTGGTGGGGCTCGACGACCTCGACAGCGGCCGGCTGCGCTGGAACGAGCCCCTGCCCCTCACCAAGGAGCTGGTGGGTGGCGGCGCCGGCTGGATGGCCAGCAAGCCCGTGGGCACCCGCTTCCCCTTCTTCGAGGCGGCCACCGAGATGATCCGGGTGAGCGACAACAGCGCCACCAACCTGCTGATCAAACGGCTCGGCGGCAAGCAGCAGCTCAACCAGCGCTTCCAGACGCTCGGCCTCAGCGCCACGGTGGTGAACAACTGGCTGCCCGACCTCGACGGCACCAACACCACCAGCAGCCGCGACCTGGCCCGCTCGATCGCCCTGGTTGACACCGGCGAAAAGCTGGGGCCGCGGACCCGCGACCTGTTTCGCGAAATCATGGGCACCTCCCGCACCAACACCCTGATCCCGCTCGGCCTGCTCAAGGGGCTGGGCAAAGACAGCAGCGACCCCGACAGTGAGCTGCTCAGCTTCGGCATCACCGTGTACAACAAAACCGGCGACATCGGCATCGCCTACGCCGACGCCGGCCTGATCCACCTGCCCAACGGCCAGCGGGCCGTGGCCGCCTTCATGGTGAAGGGCCCCTTCAACGACCCCCGCTCCGCCGATCTGATCCGGGCGATGGCGGCGGAGGTGTCGCGCACCCTGGTTGCCAAGCGATGACGATGCCCCCACTCCACCGGTCCCGCCCGCTGCTCCGCCCCTGGGCCGCCCTGCTGGCGTCGGCCCTGCCCCTGGCCGCCCAGCAGCCCGGCCACAGCCAGACCCCCGCGAGCCCGGCTCCCGCCCCGGCGCCAGCCCCGATCCTGCGACGCCAGAGCGTGGCGCCACTGCCGGGCGGGCTGGATCCGGTGCTGCTGGTGAACGACAACAACCCGGAGCTGATCCGCGGGCCGGGAATCCTGCTCTCCACCTTCCCGGCAGCGGGCCGGGGCGTGCCGGCCGCCCACCTCGATGTGCCCCTGAGCGGCCGCTTCGACCTGTTCAGCCACCACGTGTACGCGGGCAAGCCCGAGAGCCTCGACTCCACCCTGTGGCTGGCCGTGGTGGCCCAGCCCCGCGGCAACACCCCTGTGACCCTGCGGCTGCTGGCCGGCTCCACCGCCCTCTCCCAGTCGCTGGATCCGGCCATGGCCGGCGCGCCCTTCCTGCCCCTGCCCGCCCTGATGAGCCAGGGCAGCACACCGGTGTGGGCCGGCCCGGGCAGCCGGGTGGCCACCGAGCTGCTGGCCCGCCAGCGCAGCCCCGAGATCCCCGCCAGCTGGACCCTGCAGCCCGGCGCCCCCAGCACCCTGCTGGTGCTGCCCCTGCCGGTGCGGGGCCTCGACCCCCTGCTCAACGGCCGCAACCTGCAGCTGCGCCTGGACAGCAGCGGCCCGATCAGCCTGGCCACCCTGGCCGCCTTCGGCCCCAACTCCAGCCCGCCGCCGGCCGGCACCTGGAGCGAGCTGCTCGATGGCGGCCTCAGCCCCAAGGAGCACCAGCCCACCCCCCGCGGCGCCAAGGGCAAGTTGGTGTACTCGCGCGTGAGCGGCGTGCAGATCGGCAGTGTGTGGCGGGGCACGATCACCAGCCCCGGCCAGCACTGGCTGAGCGCGGCCGCGGCGCCGATCTCCTGGCCGATCGCCTCGCTCGAGCAGGGCAGCCTCGGCACCGGCCAGGTGCAGACGGCCGAGCTCAAGGCCCTCTACCCCGGCACCGCCTGGGCCGCCCACGGCAACTACGGCGTGGAATACGACCTCACCATCCCCCTGCGCAACACCGGCGCCAGCCCCGTGCAGCTGCAGCTGGCGCTGGAATCGCCGCTCAAGCACAACCAGCCCCTCGGCGGCCTGCGCTTCAACAGCCAGCCCTCGCGGGCGGTGATGTTCCGCGGCACGGTGGAGGTGAGCGGCCTCGACGGCCCCGGCGGCCGGCCCAGCGCCCGCCAGGGCTTCCACCTGGTGCAGCGCGCCGGCGAGCAGGGCCCTGCCCTCGGCACGGTGAGCCTGGCCCCCGGCGCCCAGCGCAGCCTGCGGGTGCGGCTGATCTACCCGGCCGACGCCACCCCGCCCCAGGTGCTGAGCCTCTTGCCCGTGCCCCGGGCCCAACCCGTTGAAGCGCCTGTGAAACAATCGGCCGACCAGCCAGCCCCCTCCCTCTGATGCCAGCCCGCCAGCGCAGGGTCTATCCCTTCACCGCGATCGTGGGCCAGGAGGAGATGAAGCTGGCCCTGCTGCTCAACGTGATCGATCCGCGCATCGGCGGCGTGATGATCATGGGCGACCGTGGCACGGGCAAATCCACCACGATCCGGGCCCTGGCCGACCTGCTGCCCGAGATCGACGTGGTGGCCGGCGACCCCTACAACAGCTCCCCCACCGACCCCGACCTGCAGAGCGCCGAGGTGCGCCAGCGGGCCGAGCAGGGCGAGCAGCTGCCGGTGGAACCGCGCCAGGTGCCGATGGTGGACCTCCCCCTGGGCGCCACCGAAGACCGCCTCTGCGGCACGATCGATATCGAGAAGGCCCTCAGCGAGGGCGTGCGGGCGTTTGAGCCGGGCCTGCTGGCCAAGGCCAACCGCGGCCTGCTGTATGTGGATGAGGTGAACCTGCTCGACGACCACCTGGTCGACGTGCTGCTCGACTCGGCGGCCTCGGGTTGGAACACGGTGGAGCGCGAGGGCGTGAGCGTGCGCCACCCGGCCCGCTTCGTGCTGATCGGCTCCGGCAACCCGGAAGAGGGTGAGCTGCGCCCCCAGCTGCTGGATCGCTTCGGCATGAGCGTGGAGGTGCGCACCGTGCGCGACCCCGAGCTGCGGGTGCAGGTTGTGGATCAGCGCACGGCGTTCGACAACGATCCCGACGGCTTCAACAACGCCGTGCAGCCCAACCAGGACGCGCTGCAGGGCCGCGTTGTGGAAGCGCAGCAGCGCCTGCCGCATGTGCAGATCGACGACGACCTGCGCATCCGCATCAGCGCCATCTGCGGCGAGCTCGATGTGGATGGCCTGCGCGGCGACATCGTGACCAACCGCGCCGCCCGCGCCCTGGCGGCGTTTGAGGGCCGCACCGACGTGACGGAAGACGACGTGGCCCGCGTGGCCGCCTGCTGCCTGCGCCACCGCCTGCGCAAGGATCCGCTGGAGCAGATCGACTCCGGCGACCGGGTGGTGAAGGTGTTCTGCAAGGTGTTCGAGCGCGGCGAACCCTCCGACCGCAGCGCCTTCGAGCTGGCGCTGGCGGCCTGAGCCCGGCGCCGTGACGGCCCCGAACAGCTCCAGCGCCGACCCACCGGATCTGGAGCTGTTTCGGGTGGCCATGCAGAGCGCCTTGGTGGGCCTCTGCCTGGTGAGCCCGGAAGGGCAGTTTCTCGAGGTGAACCCGGCCCTCTGCCAGCTGCTGGGCCGCAGCGCAGCCGCGCTGTGCCAGGCCACCTGGCAGGAGCTCACCCATCCCGACGACCTGGCCACCGACCTCGAGCTGGTGGAGGCGGTGAAGGCCAACGCGCGCCAGGGCTATCGACTCCGCAAACGCTTCCTGCGGCCCGATGGCGGCGTGATCTGGGGCGACCTCAACGTGGGCTGCGTGCGCCACGGGGATGGCCGCGTGCGGCTGTTCGTGTCGCAGATCGTGGATGTGAGCGAGGCCGTGGCCGCCCAGGCGGCCCTCGCGGAGCGGGAGCGGCAGCTGCGCGCCAGCCTCGATGCCCTGCTGGAGCCCCACATCCTGCTGGCCCCGATCCGCAACGCCGAGGGCCGCATCGTCGATTTCCGCTATCACGACGCCAACCCGGCGGCCTGCGCCTACAACCGCCTGCCGCGCGAGCAACTGATCGGCAAGACCGTGCTCGAGCTGATGCCGGCCCACCAGGCCACGGGCCTGCTGGCCCACTACGGCGAG
>JBILDP010000187.1:0-4374 GCA_044352535.1 Prochlorococcaceae cyanobacterium | reverse complement strand
GGAAACAGCCGCTGCAGCCGCGCCAGGGTGACCCCGGCCAGCACCGAGATCAGCAGGCCGCCGCCAGCGGGAGCGGTGGCTGCCACCGCGTCTAGCTGCTGGGGCTTCACGGC
The DNA here is from genome assembly GCA_044352535.1 of Prochlorococcaceae cyanobacterium. GTDB lineage: Bacteria > Cyanobacteriota > Cyanobacteriia > PCC-6307 > Cyanobiaceae > NIES-981. The sequence goes on along the minus strand of JBILDP010000187.1, from coordinate 4,261 downwards.
CAGCAGCACCACCGGCGCCGCCCAGGCCGCCGCCGGATCGGTGGCCACCGCCAGGCCATGCTTCTGGCTCAGCCGCTCAGCGGAGGCGGCACTGGCCACGGCAGCGCGCACCCCTTCGGGCGCCACCAGACCTGCCTCCAGCAGGGGAAACAGCAAGGCCTGGGCCATGCGGCCCAGGCCCACCACGCCGAAGCTCGGCTCACGCAAGGGGCTCACTCCAGGCGAGGGATCAGCTCCAGGGGTGCCCTGGACAGCAACGGGGCGGGTCGGATTCAGACCGCCGCCTCGTGGCGACCCCAGGCGGGGCTGGGGGCGGCATCCTGCTCGGGCTGGGAGGCCACATCACGCTGCACCACGGTGGGGGAGGCCGTCTCCTCACCCAGGGCCGTGGTCACCGAGACGCAACTGGGTGCAAACAGAAAGATGCTCTCGCCGATGCGCTCCTGGTGGCCATCGATGGCGAAGGTGCCCCCGGCCACAAAGTCGACGGCCCGCTGAGCCTGGTCGGGCTCCATCATCGTGAGATTGAGGATCACGGTCTTGCGCTCGCGCAGGGCCTGGATGGCCCGCGGCATCTCATCGAAGCTGCGGGGCTCCATCAGGGTGATCTCCGGGGTCTGGCTGGAGAGACCGGGCATGCCGATCACATTGGTGCCCGCGAAGGGATCCTCGAAGCTGAAATCGGAGGTGGTGGCCAGGGCACTGGAGCGGCTCACGCTGCTGGCGCTGGGCTCGCTGATCTCGCCGCCGTCGTACTCGAGCTCGTCGTCGTAGTCACCATCGAGGTAGTCGTCTCCGGCAACAACGGAACGCAAACGGGAGAACAACGACACGGGGCGAACCTCTGAGGGTGGATCTTGGCCTTGAATAGCGCCTCGGCTCAAGCGCTGCAAGGGTTTAAGCCCTAATCCTGCACCACCGCCCGCTCGCCGAACAGAGCGCTGCCGATCCGCAGCCAGGTGCTGCCGCAGGCGGCGGCCTCGCGCCAATCGCCGCTCATGCCCATGGAGAGCTCCGCCAGCCCCAGCTCCCGGGCCAGCGCCGCACACTCACTGAACAGCGCCAGCCGTTCCACCGACTCCAGCCCCATTGGCGCGATCGTCATCAAACCCACCGGCCGCAGGGGCGCCAGGGCCGCCAGCTGCGGCCAACTGCTGCGCAGCTCCTCGGCGCTGAAGCCGGTCTTGTTGGGATCGGGGCGCAGCTTCACCTGAAACAACACGGCCGGCGCCCGCTCTTCCTCGGCAGCGATGCGGGCCAGGCGCTGGGCCAGGGGCCATGAATCCAGCGAGTGGATCGTGCCGAACCGACGCACGACTCCCCGGGCTTTGTTGGCCTGCAGGCGCCCGATGAAATGCCAATCAAGGGGCTCCAGATCGGCCAGCTCCGCCTGCTTGGCGGCGGCCTCCTGCAGCCTGCTCTCAGCAAAGCTGCGTTGTCCAGCCGCCACCGCAGCCCGCATCGCCTCGATCGACTGGCCCTTGCTCACGGCCAGCAACCGGCAACCGGGCGGCAGCTGCTGGCGCAGGCTTTCCAGCCGCGCGGCGATCGGCGAGGCGGGGTCAGTCAGGGGAGGGCAATCAGATGAAGGTTTGGTCAAACAACTGGCGCCAGCGGGCATGCGACTCGGCGCTCTCGCGCCGCGCCCGGGCCAGGTTCTGCTCGGCGTAATGGCGTGCATCCATCAGGGGCACCACCTCGAAGGTGGCCCCGCGCTGCTGCAGGGTCACCACAAAGAAGATCCGCTGGGCATAGAGCGTGGCGAAAAGATCACGACCCTCGGCCACCGGCGCCACGCGGTAGAGCATGCCGAAGGTGGGATGGTTGAGATAGCGCTCAGTGCTCACAGAGGCTCAGGGCTGAGGATGGAATCGCCGCCTCCAAGCGGGCGCTGGGTGCTATTAAAGGGCACCGAGTTTCCAGCGCAGGCCCAACAGCACCAACAGCCCCAGGGCGGCGCTGCCATTGAGGATCGGGGCCACCGGTGGCGGCAGCCGCAGCTGATCGGGCGGCGACCAGTGGCCGCCGCGGGCCACCAGTGCCTCAGCTCCCTGCTCGGCGCGCAGCAGCAGGTTGGCCAGCAGCCGCTCCGCCACCGCCAGCACCAGCCCCAGGCCAGCCTTCCAGCCCAGGGCGCGAAAGTTCACGGCCCGGGTGGCCACGGCGCGCACCAGGTTCTGCAGCTCCTCCTGCACCAGGGGCATAAACCGCAGCGACAGCAGCAGGGTGAAGCCCAGCCGTTCCACCGGCCAGCCCAGCCGCGCCAGGGGCTGGAGCCACCAGCCGATCGCCCACACCAGCTCCTCCGGCGGCGTTGCCACCAGGAGGAGATTGGCGCTGTGCACCAGGGTCACCAGCAGGGTGGCGCCGTTGAGGCCCAGCTCGGCGGAACGGCGGGTGATCTCAAGAGGCCCCCACCGCCACAGCTGCCAAGGTTCACCGGCGCTCTCGGGCGGCGTCTGCAGCGGTGAGCCGGCCACCAGGCGCACCTCCGCCGGCGGCCGCTGCAGCTGGCCGGGCGGCACGGCGCCGGCCGGCAGCAAGGCCGCCAGCCCCCCCACCAGCACGGCCACCACCAGCAGCAGCGGCAGGCTGCGGCGCCACAGCCGCCAGGGCAGGCCGCTCAGCGCCGTGATCAGCAGCAGCAGACCCACCAGCGCCAGGCGCCAGATCGGCCCTGCCAGGATCGGTGTCACCAGGAAGGCCACAGTCCAGGCCAGCTTCAGGCGCGGGTCAAGCCGCCGCAGCCAGCTGCCGGCACCTCCAGCCTCCGTCTCCTCCTCAGCCACAAACTGGCCGATCGGCAGCTGGCGCAGGAAGTCCACTCAGAGCCTGGGCAGTCGCCGCAGCGAAGGCCCCATCGTGTCAGCCACCAGGCTGGGCATCGACCAAGCCTCAGCGCCCCCGCGCCTGGGACCGGGCCAGATCGCGCTCGGCGTCGCGCTGCTGCTTGCCGCGCCAGAACAGCTTGATCGGCGTGCCCTCAAAGCCCAGGCTCTCGCGGATCTGGCGCTCCACGTAGCGGCGGTAGGTGTCGCCGAAGAGTTTGGGTTCGTTGACAAACAGCGTGAAGCTGGGCGGCCGGGTGGCCACCTGGGTGCCGTAGTAGAGGCGCCCCTGGCGGCCGCCGCGGCTGGTGGGCGGCGTGCGCCAGCTGAGGGCCTCAGTGAGCACCTCATTCACCACCGAAGTGCTCACCCGGCGGCGGTGCTGCTCCACCGCGAGCAGGGCCAGGGCAAAGATGCTCTGCACCCGCTGGCCGGTGAGGGCGGAGGTGAACAGCATCGGTGCCCAGTCGAGAAAGTAGAGCTTGGCGCGCAGCTCCTTTTCCATCGCCGGCATGGTGTGGGAGTCCTTTTCAATGGCGTCCCACTTGTTCACCACCACCACGCAGGCGCGGCCGTCTTCCTCGATGCGGCCAGCCAGGCGCTGATCCTGCTCCGTTACACCATCGAGGGCATCAATCACCAGCACGCACACATCACTGCGCTCGATCGCCTTGAAGCTGCGGTTGATGCCGAAGAACTCAGGGCCGTAGTTCACCGAGCGCTTGCGGCGGATGCCGGCGGTGTCGAGGATCTTCCAGGTGTGGTTCTCGCGCTCCACCGTGGTGTCGATGGTGTCGCGGGTGGTGCCGCGGATCGGGCTCACGATCGCCCGCTGCTCCCCGCAGATGGCATTGAGCAGGCTGGATTTGCCCACGTTGGGGCGGCCGATGATCGCCATCTGGATCGGCTCCTCGCCGCCCTCCTCGCTGGTGGGGGGCAGAAAGCTGATCACCTGATCCAGGAGATCGCCGGTGCCGGCGCCATGGATCGCCGAGATCGGGTGGGGCTCGCCCAGGCCCAGCCCCCAGAACTCCGCCGCCATCGACAGGCCGGCCTCGGGCGACTCGCACTTGTTCACCGCCAGCAGCACCGGCACGTTGTGGCCGCGCAGCCAGGTGGCGATCGCCTCATCGGCGGCGGTGCAGCCCTGCTGGCCATCCACGATCACCAGGGCCACCGAGGCCTCGGCCAGGGCCAGGTTGGCCTGCTCGCGGATCTCCGGCAGGAATTCGCTGTCGTCGTCGAACACCAGGCCGCCGGTGTCGACCACCTTGAAGGTGCGATCCGCCCAGTAGCCCTCCTGATACGTGCGATCGCGGGTGACACCCGGCTCGTCGTGCACGATCGCCTCGCGGCTACGGCAGAGGCGATTCACAAGGGTGGATTTGCCCACATTGGGGCGGCCAATGATGGCGACGACCGGTAAAGCCAAA
>JBILDP010000186.1:0-4395 GCA_044352535.1 Prochlorococcaceae cyanobacterium | reverse complement strand
ACGGCCGCCAGGTTGAGCTCGGCGCTGCTCGGCACCCGACCGGTGGCCACGAGCACCGCATCCACCTCCAGGGTTTCCACCAGCTCCTTGGTGGCCATGTCCGCCAGCTCGATCTTCACCGGGCAGCCTGGGGTCACCTTGCGGGCCAGCAGGCCGGCGCGGGCATCGATGTCGCGGCCATCGATCAGGTTGCGGGCGGCGATCTTGGCGATGTCGGGATCAAAGGTGGGCATCACCCGATCCAGGGCCTCGATCATCGTGACTTCGCAACCCAGGGCGGTGTACACATCGGCGAATTCCAGGCCGATGTAGCCGCTGCCGATGATCGCCAGCCAGCGGGGCAGCCACTCCAGGCTCACCGCCTCGTCGCTGGTGAACACGGTGCGGCCATCGGTCTCGATGCCGCGGGGCACAAACGGCTCCGAGCCGGTGGCGATGATCACGTCGCGGGCTGAATACGTGCGCTCCACGCCGCTGCCGCTCTCGCGCACGGTCACCTGCTGGTGGCCCGCCAGCCGGCCCTTGCCGCGCAGAATCGTGGCGCCGGCCCGCTCCAGAGTCTTGGTGAGGTTGGCGCGGATCGTGGCCACCAGCTGGTTGGCGTGGTCGGCGATCTTCTGGCGCTCGAAGCGCACCGGCGCGGCGTGGATGCCGAAGCCGGCCAGGTGCTCGGCGTCAGCCAGCTCCCGCACCCGGCCACTGGCGGCCAGCAGGGCCTTGGAGGGCACGCAGCCACGGTTCACGCAGGTGCCGCCCATGTCGCGCGATTCCACGATGGCCACAGTCAGCCCGTGCTCCGCGGCGTGCTTGGCGGCGTCGAAGCCGCCGTAACCGGCCCCGATCACGATCACATCGAAATCAAAACCGGAAGAGGGGGCTGCGCTCACCGGGGCCACTGTTCAGCTGGCCGGCATTCTCTCCTGTCGCTGTCGCTCCAGCAGCAGGGGGGCAGCGGCCACGGCCACATTCAGCGACTCCACCGCCGTGCTGTGGGGAATCGTGACCCGCTGGTGGGCGAACGCCAGCAGCTCCGGAGACAGCCCCGCCCCCTCATTGCCCAGCAACAGAGCAGTGGACTGGCACCAGTCGAGATCCCAGTAGGGCTTGCCGCCCGCCCGCGGCGGCACGGTGGCCACCAGCTGCACGCCCTGGGCGCTGAGGGCGCTGAGCCGATCCACCAGCGCAGGGCGATCACCGCGCCAGATCGGCAGTGCCAGCGCTGCACCGGCTGAGGCGCGCAGCGCCTTGGGCTGATAGGGATCCGCCCCCTCGCCCAGCCACAGCGCCGTGGTTCCAGCCGCCAGCGCCGTGCGCATCAGGGTGCCGAGGTTGCCCGGATCCTGGATGGCATCGAGCACCAGTAGCAGAGGTGCCGGCCCCTCGGTCGTGCTGGCCAGCGACGGCCCGGGTGGAGCCGCCGACACCGGGGGAGGCAGGGTGAGCAGCACACCATCGGGGTTGTCAGTGCTGGCGGCTGCCGCGAGCACCTCTTGAGTCACTGGCTGCCAGTCCGGCCAGCCAGGCAAGCCAGCGGCCAGCTCGGGGTGGGCCGCGAGCCAGCACTCGGTGGCCACCAGTTCCGCAGGCCGCAAGCCCAGACGCCGCACCTCCTGCAGCAGATGGGTGCCCTCCAGGAGCAGCAGACCCTGCTCGCGCCGACCACGGGGGGCATGAAGATCGCGCAAGCGCTTCACCAGCGGATTGCGTCGGCTGCTGATCAGATCAGGCCGGCGCCCGGACTTCAGTGGGCCGGACACCTCAGAACTCGTGCCGTTTGCGCACCCGCATTTGGTCGTGGATCACCAGCTCCCCCGCGTCGGCGTCGAGCCCCTTCACGGCCAGAACCTCACCCTTGAGGCCCTCGGCCCTGAGGTTTTCCACCAGCTTGTTCAACACAATGTCCTCGACCGTGGATTCGTCCAATCCGTCGGGAGTGAGACTCTCAAGAAACTTTCCAACCTTGGAGGCCACGACCTCGGAAGCGTTGGTGATCTTGAGAAGAATCATAAAAAAAGTGCGGATGGGGAGACTTGAACTCCCACGACATTGCTGCCACTAGTACCTGAAACTAGCGCGTCTACCAATTCCGCCACATCCGCGTGGCTGCCAATCCCGCCGCGATCCGGCGGGCGACCCCCGAAACATACGCCATCGCCGGCGCCCCGTCAGGCGGGGTCCTGAGCCAGTTCGAGGGGCGGCCGTCTAGACGGTCTCACACTTTGTTGTCAAGATGCGGCAGCAAACGGAGGGACAGTTCGCCCATGAGCCTCACCGCTGTCCAGCCTCCAGCGACTCCCGCCACCCAGCTCGAGATTGCCGGTGGGCGCCGTCTCAGCGGCGAGCTGCAGGTGAGTGGGGCGAAGAACTCGGCCCTAGTGCTGATGGCGGCCTGCCTGCTGAGCCGTTCCCCCATCCTTCTGCGCAACGTGCCGCCCCTCACCGACATCACGGCGATGGGGGAAATGCTGGAGAGCCTGGGCGCGAGGGTTCAGCGCCACGGTGACGCCCTTGAGCTCGATGGCAGTGGCGTCCACAACGTCAGTGCCCCCTATGAGCTGGTGAACAGCCTGCGGGCCAGCTTCTTCTGCATCGGCCCGCTGCTGGCCCGGATGGGGATGGCCAAGGTGCCCCTGCCCGGTGGCTGCCAGATCGGCACCCGCCCGGTCGTTGAGCACGTGAAGGGCCTCAAGGCGATGGGCGCTCAGGTCACCATCGAGCACGGTGTCGTCACCGCCGTCGTGCCCGGTCGCGGCCATCGGCTGCAGGGCGGTCGCATCCATCTCGACTGTCCCAGCGTGGGAGCCACCGAGACGCTGATGATGGCGGCGGTGCTGGCCGACGGCGAAACCGTGATCGACAACGCCGCCCAGGAGCCTGAGGTGGTGGATCTGGCCGGCCTGCTGATCGCCATGGGCGCCAAGGTGCGCGGCGCAGGCACGCCCACGATCACCGTGGTTGGCGTTGACCGGCTGCATGGAGCCGACTACGCCGTGATCCCCGACCGGATCGAAGCCGGCACATTCCTGCTGGCCGCCGCGATCACCCGCTCCGAGCTGCGGATCGCACCCCTGATCCCCGAGCACCTGGGGGCCGTGATCACCAAGCTTGAGGAGGCGGGCTGCCTGATCACCCCCGACGGCATCGGCGTGACCCTGCGGGCCCAGCAGATCAACGCCGTGGACTTCCGCACCCAGCCCTTCCCCGGCTTCCCCACCGACCTGCAGGCCCCGTTTATGAGCCTGCTGGCAACCGCCAGGGGCACCAGCGTGATCACGGAAAACATCTTTGAGAATCGGCTCCAGCACGTGGCCGAACTGCAGCGCATGGGCGCTGACATCCGCATGCAGGGCAACACCGCCTTCGTGGAGGGTGTGGCCCGCCTCAGTGGCGCGCCGGTGCAGGGCACCGACCTGCGCGCCTCAGCGGCCATGGTGCTTGCCGGACTGGCGGCCGACGGCATCACCACCGTGCGGGGGCTGGAATATCTGGATCGTGGCTACGCCCACCTGGAAGCCAAGCTCAATGCCGTGGGCGCCTCCATCGAGCGCATCACCGACGGCATCGCGCCGGTGGGGCTGGCCGCGTAAGCTCCGCCCTGCGGGAGCGTGCCGGAATTGGTAGACGGACTCGACTCAAAATCGAGCGCCCTCGGGCATGTGGGTTCGAGTCCCACCGCTCCCATGTCAGCTGTGCCCAGCTCAGCTGTTGCCCCATCGGCGGTCATGGACACCTACGCCCGCTTCCCGGTGGAGCTGGTGAAGGGCCGCGGGGTGTGGCTGTGGGACCACAGCGGCAAGCGCTATCTCGACTGCGTGGCAGGTATCGCCGTGTGCACTCTGGGGCACAGCGACCGCCGGATGAAACGGGCCCTCGGCCGCCAGCTGGGCAAGCTCCAGCACGTGTCCAACCTCTACCGGATTCCCGAGCAGGAGGAACTGGCCTCGGCACTGGTGGCCCGCAGCTGCCTGGATCGGGTGTTTTTCTGTAATTCCGGCGCCGAGGCCAACGAGGCCGCCATCAAGCTGGCCCGCAAGCACGGTCACACGGTGCGGGGCATCGATCCGGCGGGCCCCGGCCCCCTGATCCTCACTGCCCACAGCAGCTTCCACGGCCGCACGCTGGCCGCGGTCACAGCGACAGGCCAGCCCAAGTACCACCAGGGCTTCGAGCCGATGGTGCAGGGCTTCCGCTACTTCCCTTACAACGACACGGCGGCTTTCGAGGCCCTTCTGGGCGAGTGCGAGGCCCAGGGCCCCCGGGTGGCTGCGGTGCTGATCGAACCCCTTCAGGGAGAGGGCGGCGTGATCCCGGGTGATCCGGCCTTCTTCCGCCGCCTGCGCCAGCTCTGCGACGCGAAGCAGATCCTGCTGATCTTCGATGAAGTGCAGATCGGCG
>JBILDP010000185.1:0-4408 GCA_044352535.1 Prochlorococcaceae cyanobacterium | reverse complement strand
AGCGCCGGCGCCATGCTTTACGCCGACTACGTGGAGGCGGGCCAGATGCCGGCGGTGTTGGCCAACCGCTTCGGCGGCGTGATCTTCCACGAGGCCTGCGGCCATCTGCTGGAAACCACCCAGGTGGAACGGGGCACCACCCCCTTCGCCGAGAAGGTGGGTGAGCCGATTGCCCACGAGGCGGTGACGGCGATCGATGAGGGACTCAGCGATGGCGCCTTCGGCTCCCTCTCGATGGACGACGAGGGCATGGAGCCCCAGCGCACCGTGCTGATCGAGAACGGCATCCTCAAGCGCTTTCTGAGCGACCGGGCCGGCGAGCTGCGCACCGGTCATGCCCGCACCGGCAGCGGCCGGCGCCAGAGCCACGCCTTCGCCGCCGCCAGCCGGATGCGCAACACCTACATCGGCGCCGGAGAGCACACCCCCGAGCAGCTGATCGCCTCGGTCGACAAGGGGCTCTACTGCAAGTCGATGGGCGGCGGCAGCGTCGGCCCCACCGGCCAGTTCAACTTCGCGGTGGAGGAGGGCTATCTGATCGAAAACGGCAAGCTCACCAAGCCGGTGAAGGGCGCCACCCTGATCGGCGAGGCCAAGGAGGTGATGCCGCGCATCTCGATGTGCGCCAACGACCTCGACCTGGCCGCCGGCTTCTGCGGATCCGTGAGCGGCAGCGTGTTCGTGACCGTGGGCCAGCCCCATATCAAGGTTGATTCGATCACCGTGGGGGGCCGCTGACCATGGGCACAACACCAGCAACGGACCACTCCAACACCATGACCTCCGGCGCAGCGGGCACCCTCAACGCCGGCGAACTGCGCGACCAGCTCGCCCAGCTCGCCCAGCAGCACGGCATCAGCCGGTGGGACCTGGGCGCCTCCTGCAGCACCGACACCTCCGTGCAGGTGGACCGGGGCGAGGCCAAGCAGATGAAGGGGGCCCAGCGCAGCGCCATCACGGTGCGGGTGTGGAACGGCGACGGCCTGGTGGGCATCACCAGCACCTCCGACCTCAGCGCCTCAGGGCTGGAGAAGGCCCTCACCGGCGCTCGGGATGCCAGTGCCTTCGGCAACCCCGACGACACCCCGGCCTTCTCGCCCCTGGCCACCGCGCCCCTGCCGCAACTGGAGCAGCCCCGCCACGCGCCCCAGCCGATCCTGGAGCTGCTCAGCACCCTCAAGCAGGCCGAGGCCGATCTGCTGGGCCGTCATCCCGCCATCAGCACCGTGCCGTACAACGGCCTGGCCCAGCGCAGCAGCGAGCGCCTCTACCTCAACAGCGCCGGAGCCTGCCGCCACCAGGCCCTGAGCACGGCCAGCCTCTATCTCTACGCCCGTGCCGAGGAGACAGGCCGCAAGCCCCGCAGCGCCGGGGCCGTGCGCCTGGCCTACGGCGCCGGCGAGCTCGATGTGTCCGGCTGCATCGCCGAGGCGGCCGAGCGCACGATCAGTCACCTGGCCTACGCCCCGATCGACACAGGGCACTACACCTGCGTGTTCAGCCCGGAGGCATTCCTCGATCTGATCGGCGCCTTCGCCAGCCTGTTCAATGCCCGCGCCGTGCTCGATGGCGTGAGCCTCAGCAGCCGTGAGTCGCTGGGCAAGCCGCTGGCGGTGCCGTTCCTCTCGATCCACGACAACGGCCTGCACCCGGGCAACATCGGCGCCTCGGCCTTCGACGGCGAAGGCACCCCCACCCAGCGGCTGGCCCTGCTGGAGGGTGGCCTGCTGCGCAACTTCCTCCACTCGGAGGCCACCGCCCGTGCCTTCGGCGTGGCCCCCACCGGCCACGCGGGCCTCGGGGCCAAGGTGTCGGTGGGGGCCGACTGGCTGGAGGTGGGACCCACCCCAGGCAGCGGCGGCGGCCAGCAGGGGCTGGATCGCTTCCATGCCGATGGGCCGATCGTGTGGATCGACTCCCTCTCGGCCCTGCACGCCGGCGTGAAGGCCAGCCAGGGCAGCTTCTCGCTGCCGTTTGACGGCTGGCTGATCCAGGGGGGCGAGCCCCGCTCGATCGAGGCCGCCACCGTGGCCGGCGACATCCGCCAGCTCCTGAAGGCGATCGTGGGCTTCGAGGGCGAGGCCAAGGTGACCCCCGACGGCCTCTGCCCCCACGTGTGGGTTGAGGGGCTCTCGATCACCGGCGAGGCCTAGATCAAGCGCCATGAAGATCCTCTTCTGGGGCACCCCGGCCTACGCGGTGCCCAGCCTGGAGGCGCTGGTGGGCGCCGGCCACCAGCTGGTGGGGGTGGTGAGCCAGCCCGACCGGCGCCGGGGCAGGGGCAGGGATCTCGTGCCAAGCCCGGTGAAGGCCCGTGCCGAAGAACTGGCTATACCGGTGTTCACGCCGGAGCGGATCCGTCGCGAACCACAGGTCCAGGCCGAGCTGGCGGCCCTCGGTGCCGACGCCTCCGTGGTGGTGGCCTTCGGCCAGATCCTGCCGCCCGAGGTGCTGGCCCAGCCGCCGCTGGGCTGCTGGAACGGCCACGGTTCGCTGCTGCCGCGCTGGCGTGGCGCCGGCCCGATCCAGTGGTGCCTGATCGAGGGCGACCGCGAAACCGGCGTAGGCATCATGGCCATGGAAGCCGGGCTCGACACCGGCCCGGTGCTGGTGGAGCGCGCCATTCCCATCGGCCTGCTGGAGAACGCCGAGCAGTTGGCTGACCGCCTGGCGGCCCTCACAGCGGAGCTGCTGGTGGAGGCCCTGCCCCGGATCGCAGCGGCGGGCACTGGCCCGGAACCCGAGCGGCTGGCCCGGCTGAACGTGAGGGCCCAGGGCGAGGAAGGGGTCACCCACGCGCGCCTGCTCAACAAGGACGACTTCGCCATTGCCTGGAGCGACTCGGCCCTCGCCATCCATCGACGCGTGATGGGGCTCTATCCCGGGGCCCACACCAGCTGGCAGGGCAAGCGGCTCAAGCTGCTGGCCACTGAGCCCCTGGTGGAGCGGCTGCAGCACCAGCTCAGCCCGGAGGCCGCCCGGATGTGTGGTCGCTGGCAGCCGGGGGAAAACCAGCCGGGCACTGTGCTGGCAGTGGAGCCGGGCCTGGGCCTGGTGGTGGCTAGCGGCGGCTGCCCGCTGCTGCTGCGCCGGGCCCAGCTGGAGGGCAAGGGGCCGAGCGAAGGACAGGCCCTGATCCAGCAGTTGGGCGCGGCGTGCGGCGATGGGCTCGGCCCTTCATGAGTCGCAACATCAGATTTACGAAGTGTGTGTGAGGAGCTCAACACCTTTTCGACCCACCCTGGCCCTGGCTAGAAGAAAACCAGCGTTTGCGCTTGAGCCATGGGCAACGAACTTTCGTTTGTCGGCGAGACGGGAACGGGCTGCCTGATCTACCGGGAGACCACCGGTGGATATGTGGTGAGACACGAACAGTGCGCCCTCAAGCGCCAGCGGGTGGCCACCCTGGCCAGCGCCTACGCCGCCACCACTTGCCAGCAACTGGAGCCGTCAGACCAGGGGATCAACTAACCAGGGGATCAACTGACCAGTCGAGGCCCGGGCTGAAGACCATTCAGCCCAGGCCATTCAGCTGAGGCCATTCAGCTCAGAACGTGGGGTTGGCTGGTGGCCCTAGTCAGCGGTCTTGCGATACTGCGCATGCAGCGTTTCGAGCTGATGGTGCACCGCACGCAGCTGCTCGCGAATCGGCTCGCTGCTTTCAATTCGGCCTAGGGCCAGCAGCATCGACTCGATCTGGGTCTTGCAATCGATCAGCACGCGGCACTCGGGTGATCCGGGCTCGTAGGGCATGGCGGGAGGATGAACGTCTCTATCGCAGCCGAGGGCTGCGACCACGATTGTGTCGGTTGTTGCCGTTTGCGCTGTTGCCAGCAGCGTTGGCGCCAGCCGGGCTGCGACCGCTCCCACCGCGCCGGCCACCACCACCACCGCCGCCACTGCCACCACCACTGCTGCCAGCGCGGCTGCGGCCCCGACCGCCGCTGAGATCCAATGGCGGTGCCGACAGCACCGTGGGCTCAAAGCCCGGCACCACCTGCTGGGGCAGGGCCGAGCCGATCAGCCGCTCGATCGCCCGCAGCAGTTCGTGTTCTTCGGCCGCCACCAGCGAAATGGCATGGCCGGGATGGCCGGCCCGACCGGTGCGGCCGATGCGATGCACGTAGTCCTCGGCCTGGTTGGGCAGGTCGAGATTGATCACGTGGGGCAACTGGTGGATGTCGATGCCACGGGCAGCCAGGTCGGTGGCCACCAGCACCCGCAGCTCACCGCTCTTGAAGCCGGCCAGCGCCCGGGTGCGGGCCCCCTGGCTCTTGTTGCCATGCAGGGCGGCCGCAGCCATGCCGTGCTTGCTGAGCTGCTCGGCCATGCGGTTGGCACCGTGCTTGGTGCGCGAGAACACCAGCACCTGCTCCCAGCCATTGCTGGCGATTAGGTGAATGAGAAG
>JBILDP010000184.1:0-4414 GCA_044352535.1 Prochlorococcaceae cyanobacterium | reverse complement strand
CTCCGTGGGTTCCAGGCCGGCTTCGGCCTCATCGGGGTGCCAATCGCTGAGGTCGAAGCGCACGGTCACCGAGGTCTCGGCGGCCTTGCCGGCCCGCAGCATCGCGCTGTTGATCAGGTCGGGCAGGCGATCGGCGCGCATGCCGCGACTGCTGGCCAGGCCCAGGCAGAACAGCACCGCGTCGAGGATGTTGCTCTTGCCGGAACCGTTGGGTCCGGTCACCACCGTGAAACCCTCCTCGAGTGGGATCGTCATCGACCCGCCGAAGGATTTGAAGTGGTTGAGCTCGACCTGATTGATGTGAACCAACAGGCCCGTGCGCCGAGCAGCAGAAATGTAGCGGAGGGTTCCCCAAACTCAACCCCATCCTTAGGTTGTGGGTGTCTGCCTGGCTGCGGAGTGCGCCATGCCCTCGCCGATGCCTTCCGATCTCCACGCTGAGCCGGCTGCGGTGCCCAGCCCCAAGTCGCCCCCGGCCGATGCCCGCCAGGGGCTGTTGGAGCGCTTTGAGGATTGGCTGCCGGCGATTCAGCAGCGCTGGCCCGAAGTGGCGCGCTCGGCCCTGGAGGCCAGCCGCGGCAGTTTTGATGAGCTGGCCGACACGATCGCCAGCCATAGCGGCCGCACCGCTGCGGTGGTGAAGGAGCAGCTGCTGGAGCTGGTGGAAACGGCCGGCAGCCAGACCGAGCGCCTGGCTGAACAGCTGGAGCCGCTGGAGGCCCAGCTGGAGAGCCTGCTGGATGAGCTCAATGCCAGCCTGCGGCCGCGGATTGAGAAGCCGGTGCGGGAGCGGCCGCTGATGGCGATCGGCATCGCAGCTGGCGTGGGGGTGCTGCTGGGCCTGCTGCTGGCGGCCGGCCGCCGCAGCCGCTGATTGTCGTGGGGGCTTCGATGGATGGGGAGATGGGCGCAGACCGGCGCCATGGCCGTGAGGGGGGAGTGGCCCGTGAGGCCGCCGGCCGGGTGGGGGCGCTGATGACCTCGGTGATGGACCTGCACGTACGTATTGCCCTGCAGGAGGTGGACCGGGAGAAGCGGCGCCTGATCAGCGGAGCCCTGTTGATCAGCGGCGGACTGGCCCTGCTGCTGCTGGCGCTGATCGGGGCGGAACTGGCGTTACTGCTGTGGCTGCACCAGGGGCTGGGCTGGACTTGGATCCAGGCGGCGCTGGCGGTGGCGGCCTTGGATCTGGTGCTGGCGGGGCTGTTCGTGCGGGTGGGCGGGCAGCTGCTCAAGGGCCCTTACCTGCCCCAGACCACCGCGGGCCTCACGAAGACAACACGGGCGCTGCTGGGGCGTTGAGCCTGCGGCACAGTGGCGGCAGCGAGAGCCCCTGCAGCAGCAGGTTGAGGATCACCACCACAAACACCATGCTCTGGGCGTTGTGAGCCAGGGCGAGTCCCAGCTCCGGATCCACCCCGCGCAGGCTGGGGATCTCATCCACGAGGTTGTAGGAGAGCGCCAGCGGCACCGCCCCGCGCAGGCCACACCAGGCCACCAGCAGGCTGTCGCGGCTGTTCAGTGGCGAGAAGCGCTGGAAACAGAACACGCTCAGGGGCCTCGCCAGCAGCATCAGCACCGCGGCGCTGGCCAGACCCACCCGCATGGCCGGCAGCAGCTGGCCGGGGGGCACCAGCAGGCCGAACACCAGGAAGATGCTGATCTCCGTCATCGTGTTGAACGGCAGCAGCACCTCCTGAATCGTGGTGTGGTTAATCTCCGGATCGCGGTAGTGGGCGTTGGTCATGAACACCCCGGTGACATAAACAGCCACAAAGCCCGATCCGCCCAGGTAGCGGGCGCAGCCAAAATCAATGAAGGCGATCGACATCGCCACCACCAGCAGTTGCGCCTTCTCCAGGGCGAAGTGGTTGATCACCAGGCGTGCCAGGCTGCCAAAGGTCAGGCCCACCAGCAGGCCGGCACCCAGCTGCTGCAGCAGCTCCCGCAGGCCGGAGAGAGCAAGGGCGGCAAGCGGTTCCGGGCTGCCGCCAGCGGTGCCAAACAGGCTTAAGCCGATGCCGTACAGGATCAGGGCGGCGGGGTCGTTGACGGCGGATTCAAACTCCAGCAGGTGGGCCACCCGCTCGGGCACGCAGCGTTTCACCTGGCGCAGCACACTCAAGGTGGCGCCGGCATCGGTGGAGCCCAGGCAGGCGGCGATCAGCAGGGCTGCGCCGAGGGGCATGCGATCCGCCAGCCCCGGCGCCAGGCCCGCCCCTGTGCCCGACGACAGCCACCAGATGCCCAGACCCAGCACCACGGTGGCCAGTGCCACCCCGCCGATCGCCAGCATCAGGCCGTAGCTCAGGAAGCCGCGGATGGCGGCCAGGTCGGTCTTCAGGCCTGCGTAGAAGAGCAGGAGTGCCAGCGCGACGACGTGCAGCATCTCCACTTCGGCATGGCTCACATCCAGGCTGTGGATGTTGATCGCCAGGCCCAGCAGCAGCACGCCGAGGATCGCCGGCACGCCGATCCGCACCGAAAAGCGGCTGATCACCAGCGTGCCCAGGTAGACGAGGCCGATCACCAGCACCTTGGCTTCCAGGGGCACATCCGCCAGGCGGGGCCCCGGAGCCACTGCGGCAACCAGGCTGGGCAGCGACTCGCAGAGGAGAGGCATCGGCGCAGGGGCACTGGGGTGAAGTTAGGGGCGGCTGCCCTGCACGGGGCTTGGCCGATCAGCGGATCTCGTAGTGCAGCCAGCGGCAGTCGATGCCGCCGTTGCTGATCGGGATTCGCCGGCTGGCCTTCATGCGCAGGGCGCCGGTGAGCTCGGGGTTGCCGCTCAGCAGCCACAGGCTCCAGCCGCTGCAGCGCTCCTTGACCATCTGACCCAGGTCGGCGTAGAGGGCTTCCAGCTCAGCGCGCTCCCCGATGCGGGCGCCGTAGGGCGGGTTGCACACCAGCACCCCCGGGCCGGCGGGCGGCACAAAATCGCGGCAGTCGCCCTGCTGCAGGTCAATCCACGGGGCCACGCCGGCGGCTTCCGCATTGCTGCGGGCCTGCTCCAGCACCGCTGGCTCGCGCTCTAGGCCCAACACAGGCGCCAGCGGGCGGCCATCGGCGAGGGTGTTGCGAGCCTGGGCGCGGGCGGCAGCGAGCTCCTGTTGCCAGACCTCGGCATTGAAATCCGGCCAGCGTTCCAGGGCGAACTGGCGTGTGGGGCCGCTGGCGGCCCCCAGCCCCGGGGCGCGGCCCAGCGCCATGCGCACCGCCTCGATCAGCAGGGTGCCGCTGCCGCAGAGCGGATCGGCCAGGGGCAGCGACCCATCCCAGCCGGTGAGGGCGACCAGGCCGGCGGCCAGGTTCTCCTTGAGAGGGGCCAGGCCCATGGCCGCCCGGTAGCCGCGGCGATGCAGGCTGGCGCCACTGCCATCCAGGCTGACGCTGGCCAGCCCGCCGCCCAGGTGCAGATGCAGGGTCAGGTCGGGCTGCTCCAGCTCAATCGAGGAGCGCTGGCCGAAGTGGTTGCGCTGCCAGTCGACAAGGGCGTTTTTCACCGCCAGGGCGGTGTAGTGGCTGTGGCTGAGGCCCGGGGCACTGCCACTGGCCTCCACCTTGAAGCTGCGCTCCGGCGGCAGCCAATGGCACCAGTCGGCAGCGTGTTGCACGCCTCGGTAGAGGTCGTCCTGGCTGCGACAGGGAAAACTGGCCAGCTGGCGCAGCAATCGAAACGGCAGGCGCGCCTGCAGCTGCAGCCGGTAGAAACCGGCCTGATCCGTGCGAAAGCGCACGGCCCGGCTGAGGCGCTGGGCGGCTTCACATCCCAGGGCCGTGAGCTCGGCAGCGGCGGGTTCTTCAAGACCCGGTGGCACCACCGCAATTCCCGTGATCGCTTCGCTGCTGACTGGTTCGGTGATGCCCACCCCTGCTCCCCTGGCCCGCTGCTGCCACAATGACGGAGTCCGGTTTCGGCCGGACTAGGTGGCTCACACCAGTGTTTCGGACAGCGGTTCGATTCCGCTCAGCTCCATTCCCCCGCTCCCGGTTTC
Source organism: Prochlorococcaceae cyanobacterium (assembly GCA_044352535.1). GTDB lineage: Bacteria > Cyanobacteriota > Cyanobacteriia > PCC-6307 > Cyanobiaceae > NIES-981. Next base: position 419 of record JBILDP010000184.1, on the reverse strand, counting down.
ACCGGCAGCATCGCGGGGCTGCAATGGTTTCGACGGGGCATGAGGAGAGTGACTGAAGCCTGCTCGGTAAGAGCAAACCCGTAACAGCGAACAACATCGTTCGTTTCTCCCGTCAAGCTGCCCCCGTGGCCGCCTGACATCTCTAAGGGAGATGGGGTGAGGTCAGCCTTATCACCCAAATGACCCATGGGGCCTGGAAGGGCCCCTTTCACGTGTGGCCGGTACGAGCGCAGCCCTTGTTCTGGACCCCTTACGCCGACTGGATCTTCACCGTGGTGAGCACCACGGCAATCCTGGTGGTCGTCTGGCTGGTGCTGCGCCCCCGCCCGTGAGCAATGAAGCGTGCTTCATGAAGAGCCGTTGCCGCCGGTAACGAGGGGTGTCGATCGGCGTGCGGCAGTTGCCGGCTGGAGGTGGCT
>JBILDP010000037.1:0-14653 GCA_044352535.1 Prochlorococcaceae cyanobacterium | reverse complement strand
TGGAATCGCTGGGATACCTGCGGCCGGATCCCCAGCGCGTCGAAGCCTGGCGAGCCCGGTTGTCTGGCTGTCCGGCCAGGCTGCAACTGGGAATCGGCTGGCTCGGTGGGGTCACCGGCGCCGAGCGCCGTGAGCGGGCACTGGCCCCCAGCGACCTCCAGGCCCTCGGCCGCTGGCCGGAGACGCAGTGGGTCGATCTGCAGTTCCTGCCCCCAGACAGCGCCGACCTGGCGGCGGTGAGCACCGGAGCGGGATTCCATCGCCTCGGCGAACCGGGAGCCGATCTGGACGACACGCTCGCGCTGATCCAGTGCCTCGATGGCGTGATCACCACCCGGCAGACCGTGGCCCACCTGGCTGGGGCGGTGGGGTGCCGCGGGCAGGTGCTGGTTCCGGCGCGACCGGAATGGCGCTACTGGGGCGACAACAACCGCTGGGTTTGGTACCCGTCGCTGGAACTGCTCCAGCAACACCAGCGGGGCGACTGGCAGCCTGCCCTGGGAGAACTGGCCCGGCGCTGGTCGGTTGCAACCCACACCTGATGCCGGCGCTGGGAGTGGGCCAGCACCAAAGCCGGGAGACGGTGATGGCGGCGTCAGCAGAAGATTCCTTGAAGGGCCGCCTTTCAGCACCCAACTTTCAGCACCCAACTTTCAGCACCCAACTTTCAGCACCCAAACGGATACCAGGCACGAAAAACTCCGCAGCCCCATCTTGAACCATGTGGATGAGGCCATGACGCGACATGCGCATCCCCATCAAAGGCGAGAATGGGCAAGATTTGCGCGATTCGGGAAATCAAAGCCAGATGGATCTGACGGAACGCGTGAAAGCCTTTCGCAGCCGTCAACGACAGGTTCTCAGCTGGATTCTCACCGCCGGTCGATCGCCGCGGGTCGTGGTGGCCATGGGAGACCGGCTCACCCTGCTATTGATCGGCCAGGTGCTGGCGCGACCAGAACATCTGCTCGCGGCCGTAACCAGCGAACATGAAGCCCTGAGCTGGATCGCCAACGAGCAGCCCACGCTGCTGATCTGCACGGCCCCGCTGGAGGAGGGCAGCTGCCTGTCGCTGTGCCGGGCAGCACGACGGCTGAGCCCCGAGATGCAGATTCTCACGCTGCTCACCACAAAGCCGGGCACCGCTGCGGGACTGTCTCCCGAGTGGCAAGGGCTCGACCCGTTGGTGGATGTAGCAGTCTCAACCTCCGACCTGGGCGACAGCGACTACCCGCTGATGCGCGCCTTCATGGAGCTGGCTCGGCAGCGGCGCTATCGCAGCGCAAGCCTGCGCCGGGCCACGGCTGCCGAAAAAAGCCCGCAAGCCCAACTCCGGCCCCAGCTCTCTCCTCGCGAAGCGCTGGTCTTGGACCTGCTCAGCCAGGGGCTGCGCGATCGCCAGATTGCTGAGACCCTGGGCGTGACCCACCACACCGCTCGCAGCTACGTGCGCGATGTGCGCCGCAAGCTGGGCGCCGGAACTCGCGTGAGCGCAGCGGCCTGGCGCTGGAACCAGAGCAGAGCGGGATCACCCGAAGGCCCGAGCCCTGGGCCCGGACAGAACTGAAAAGCCCCCCCTCATTTGCGGGGGACAGGAACTGCAGACCCAAGCAGCCGAGGCCGGACTGCAGCAAAGTGCAGCGTGAATACGCATATGCAGCGATGGGCGTCACCACCGGAAATGCACGGCCTTTCTGGGGCAACGGCCACTACTACGTGTTCACCAAGGAAGGCGCGAGCTGGGACGATGGCATGTCCAGGTCGAATGCCTACCTAGACAAGCTGGACACCTATGGATACCTCGGAACCGTAACATCGGCCGACGAAAATAACTTCATCGTAAACTATTCATATAACGGAGGGAAAATCCCCAACTCGGGATTCCTGAGTGGAACGGACTGGCAGGGTTACAGCGGCGGAGAGGGCACGTGGGTGTGGCAGGCAGGCCCGGAGCAAGGGCAGGTCTTTCGCTCCAGCAGCACCAATCGGATGTATGCCAACTGGAACAGCGGCGAGCCCAATAACAAGAACAATCAGGATTTCCTGCAAATCTATACCTCTGGCTACTGGGATGACGTTGACCCCGACAACATCGGCGGCTATGTGACCGAATGGGGCCGCGCCGGCGCCGAGTTCACGGCTGGATTTGCCGATCTGAACACCAGCGGCACAGCCAACGGCTTCGAGAACGGCACGGCGCCGAAGATGACGATTAATCTTAATCGTTTTGTGCCGAATGACTATGTTAACTACCCCAATGATACCCCGCTGATCGACATCCCGATCACGTTCGGGGGCACCGCCATCCTCAACACCGATTACACCGTATCGGTGAGCGGCGGCGGCAGCTTCATGAGCGGCGGGCGCTTGTACGTGCGCAACACGAGCAGCGTTGTTCTCACCTTCAACCCGATCAACAACAGCAGCTGGCAGGCACCCCGCACGATCACGGCAAGCCTGCAGGGCGACGGCAGCGAGACCATCTACGCGATCAGCGGCAACGCCAGCAGCCAGGTGTGGCTGTTCGACGACGAGCCACAGCTGAGCCTCGGCCAGGGGGCATACAAGTTCATCCGCACGCCCTACACATCATCCACGAGCTATACGCTCCCAGCCAACAACAGCGACTTCAACACCAACAGCGACGTCTTGGTGTTTGACAACGATGGCATCAACGAATCGGAAGCAGACTTCAATGCTCAGGGGCTATACGATAAGTTTGCGCTCCGATGGGAAGCCTATCTGCGCATACCCGAATCAGGCAATTATACCTTCCGAACCACAACCGACGACGGCGCAAAGTTAACTTTAAGGCGCAACAACAGCAGTGGCACGTCCCTTGACAGCTTTCAGCATTGGGACCTCAACGCACCCACCAGTCACGCCACTAGCCCAATCAATCTCACAAAAGGGGATGTTGTCTGGTTTCAGTTTGATTACTTTGAAAACGAAGGAGGTGCTTCCGCACAACTGACCTGGGACCGCCCCAACGGGTCCGGCGGCACTGTCGCCAATGAGGTCATTCCTGCCAGCGCCATGTTCCTTTCGGAATCCCTGGCACGGGGGCTGAACCGTACGGAATCGAGCTCAGACAGCTCCAGCCTGGGTTTCCAGCTGTTTGCCAACAAGAGCACGAGCAGTCCGATCAGCGTGCAGCTCAGCTCCAGCTCTGAACCGTCCAACTCCACATCCAATACAACTCTGGGCCAACGCCAAACCGGCAGCACCCGCGTTGGCGACGACTATGCACTGGTCGATGGTGGCGCCTTACTCAACACCGGCAGCATTGGCATCAACGGTGTTGCCAAGGGAGTCACCATCTCCCCATTTGGCACGAGTGCCAACGCAGCAACAACAAGCCGCGACACCAGCACTGCACTCTCGCCCGTAGGCGGCGTGCCCCTACGCATGAATGTCACAGGCAATGATCCTTATCTCGCAACTTACAACAGCAACCAATGGAATGTTGCTGACGCACGGCAGGGCGACACCTGGACGCTGAGTGTTTATGCAAAGGCAGACAGGTCCACGAGCGGCCAACTCTTTATCTTTGAAGCCAATGACAGTGGGGTAATCACGAAGGCGCCCGCCCAGACAATTCAGCTGGGCACTGGATGGCAGCGATATTCCTTCACCTACACATTCACTGATCCCTCGGCTCGCTATATTCAAGCCAGACTTGATGGCCCCGACAGCAGCGGAACTGGCGCAACAATATGGTGGGACGGCCTACAAGTTGAACGGGCAAGCCAGGCAAGCCCTTTTACGGCCTCATCAGATAGCAATCGCTTCGCCGCGAAATTCAACCCTCTGGATCTCTACAGCGGAGGTTTCGGAACCACTCAATGGCAACCCAATCAGCCATTCGGGACCCTTCAAAACAACAAGTCATTTGATGTCAAGGTCCTAACCGATAGCTATGCAGAGAACACCGAATCGGTCACGTTGACGCTTGGCAACGGCACAGGCTATGGGGTGAGCAACAACAGTCAGACGATCACAATCGCTGATAATCCCTTTGTGCTTTCGCTCCAGGCCGTCCAGAATGCAACCGAAGCCGGGGCCAACGAAACAGATCTCGGCTGGTTCACGATCACCTCGAACAAGCCAGCCCCCAATGGTGGCCTGCGAGTTCGCTACCAGATCAGCGGCGGAACGGCCACACGCGATGCCGACTACTACGCAGCAAAAGCAACACTAAGCACCGCCGATTTCAGTGCTGAAGATCTGGTTGTTCTGCCAACCGGTGCCACGGAAGCACGGATCTACATCTCTGCCATTGCCGATGCGATCCGGGAAGGCAACGAGACAGTCAACCTGAAACTGATTGCCAACGTTGAAACCGACGACAAGGGATTCACCTATCAGCGCTACAACGTTGACAGCGCCAAGAGCGAGGCCGTACTGACCATCACCGACAGCACGGCCTACGCGCCAGCTGTGGTGGTCACACCCGCAGATCGCACCGGGCTGGCGACCGTGCGCGCCCAGCTGGTCAACGGCAAGCAACAGGCCACGTTCGATGTGCACCTCAACAGCCAGCCCCTGGCCGATGTCACCGTCAATCTGAGCACCAGCAGCGGCACGCTCTCCGGCCAGAAGCTCACCTTCACCAGCAGCAACTGGACCCAGCCGCAGCGCGTCACCCTCACCGATCTGCGCACCGATGTGGCCAGCACGGTGAGCCTGAGCACCTCCAGCAGCGACAGCCACTACAGCGCGCTGAGCACCACCCAGCGGGTCATCCCCTCCACCTGGTCCTCCGAACTTGAGCTGAGTCTCTGGGAGGGTGGCAGCCTGGTGCCGGTGCAGCCTGCGGCGAGCGTGCAGGCGGTAGACGGAGCCGAAGGCAGCAACAGCCGGCTGGGATTTGAGCTGAACCTCGGCTCGCCGGTGGTGGGCAGCCCGGTGCAGGTGCTCTACCAACTGAGCGGAGCCAATGGCTTCGCCCTCGAGGGAAGCAGCGCCGACGCGGTGCACACCCCCGAGACCACCTACAAGCCCCTCGTGCTGCACAACACCAGCAGCAGCGGCGGCTACGCCTATGCGGATTTCAGCGCGCCCCTCACCACGGTCAGCACCCACGGCGAGATCAGCGCTGAGGCCTGGGTGCGCCGGGATGCGGTCACAACAGCTCCAGGAGTTCTGGAATTCAGCGACAGCAGCAGCCACAACCAGATCACCCTGGGCTTCCACGACACCACCGGCAAGGCGAAGCTGGACATCCGGGATCCCGGCGGCAGCCTGCTGGTGAGCCTGATCGCCGACAGCGAGGTGGGGCTGAATGAATGGAACCACCTGGCCTACAGCGTGAATGCGCGGGGCGTGGCCAGCCTCTATGTGAATGGCGACCTCGCCAAGCGGGGCCAGCTGGCCCATGCCTCCGGGCTCAAGGTGGCCCTCTATGAAGGCAAGAATTTCGAAACGCTGCGCAGCAACAGCGGTGAAAGCAGCATCAATTTCACCGATAGCTTTGACACAGCGAAGGGGGGGAATGGTGACACCTTCTCAATCCGTGCCACCGGGCAGATTCAAGCCAGCAGCAATGGCAATAACAGCTTTGCTGTGCTCTCTGATGATGGCGTGAGGGTATGGGTCAATGGTCAGCAGGTTGTCGACAACTGGACCAACCACGGGGGAACGTGGAACAGCTTCACCGTGCCCAATCTGGTAGCCGGTGAGTGGTACGACATTCAGATTGACTACTACGAGGATGGTGGATCGGCGCAACTCAAACTCACCGATCAACCAAACGGCACGCCGATCACAGCCCTCCGCTATGTGCCTCTCTACAACACGGCACGCAGCCTCAACTCCATCGGCCGCTCAGCGGTGGCGAGCTCCGGAACCGGCTATCTGGCAGGAGCCGTGCGCGGTGTGGGGATCTGGAATGCTGCCCGCAACCAGGACGAGATCCAGGCCTCGATGCTGGCGGCCAATCCCAGTGGCAGCGGCCTGATCAGCGCCCTGGCCCTCAACAACTCAACGGCCAACAGCGTGGGCGGTGCGCCAACGGCGGTGCTGCACAGCGGCACCAGCAACAGTGCCGCCTTCGCCACCACACCGATCTACGGCATCACCGTGCCCGTGGGTGCCTCCAGCGTGAGCCTGCCGGTGGTTCCCATCGACGATCTCACCGCCGAGGGCACGGAAACCCTCACCCTCACCCTGATCGACACGGGCCGCTACAGCATCGGCGGCAGCAGCGGCACCGCCACCGCCGACCTCAGCGACAACGACACAGCCGATGTGCTGTTTCTAACCGCTGAACAAACGGAAGGCGACACCACTTGGACACCCACCTCCCAGTTCAGGGTGAGCGAGGAGGATCCAACCCAGGCCACCAGCAAGGCCGTGGGCGTGCGGCTCAACAGCCGCCCGGCCGCCTCCGTGAAGCTCACCCTCGACCCGAGCTCCTACGGCACCGACGAGCTGAAGGTGACCAATCCCGCCAATGCCAGTGCTACCGCGGTGGAACTGGTGTTCACCCCAGACAACTGGGATCAGGTGCAGCAACTGCAGCTGCAGGGGGTCGATGACTCCAGCGACGACGACGACATCGCCCAGTCGCTGCGCTTCACGGTGACCAGCAGCGACGCGGTCTACGCCGCCCTCAAGCCCAGCATCTCGGTGCTCACCGTCGACGACGACGCCACCACCGCCAACTCCAACCTGGCCACCGACCAGAGTTCCTCAGCGCCACTCGCCGCCCTCACGGGCCCCTCCGTGGGCACGATTCACGAGACCGGCAGCGACAGCGCCACCTTCACGATCAGCCTGCCCAGTCCGGCCACCGCCGACACGCTGGTGTTCCTGGAGGTGGACCCACGGCTCAGCCAGGCAATCCCCAGCGACATCATCGTGACCGCCGGCAGCGGCAGCCAGTCGATGGCGGGGCTGACCCGCTTCGGCAGCGTGTCGGGAGCCAGTGAAACCTCGGCACTCGACAGCGATGGCATCAACGAGAACGCCTCGACGTTCAGTGCCAATCAGCTCACGGGCAACTTCACCAGTACCTGGTCGGGCTACATCTATATTCCCGAAACCGGCAGCTACAACTTCAGCGTTCCCGTTGTGGGCGGCGTCAAGCTGAGCCTCGACGGCCAGGTTGTGATCGACAAGCTGAGCAGCAACTCCCAGGCAACCTGGGGCACGGGCACGCTGCAACTCAACCGCGGTGATTTTGTCGCGGTGACTCTCGACTACCAATCCTTCAACAACAGCAGCCCCAGCGTGGCGTTGCGCTGGACACGACCGGTGGATGGCGGCACCAAAACGTTGGACGAGTTGGTGCCAAGCGGATCCCTCAGCCGCACCGATGGCTTCAGCCTGCTGATTCCCAAAGGCGGCACCAGTGGCACCTTCAGTGTGAAGGGGGTGCAGGACCAGGTGGATGAGGAGAACGAAAGCCTCTCCACTGCCCTGCTCACCGCCCGCGGTGTGGAAGTGGTGGTGAAGGGTCAGAGCGGCACCAGTCAGCTGCAGGTGTCACTGGGCACCACGGATCGCGAATCGATCACCCTGGCGGCCGGCACGGTTCTCAGCCTCGGCCAGAACCTGTCCAGCAGCGCCAGCCAGAGCGATGCCATCGCCACCTTCACCCTGAGCAGTGCGGCCACGATCCACCGTGATCGCACCACAACCCTGCCGGGCAGCCTGGTCTGGACCACCTACGGCCAGTCGAGCAGCTACGCCAGCTCGGTGACAGGTTTGGTGGCCGGCTACGGCAACGATCTCTACCAGGTGAGCGACCCGAGTGTCGCGCTGACGCTCACCGCACCACTCACCGCCAGTGGCAGCAGCTACCTGGCCAGCCTGAAGCTGGAACCCACCAACCACAGCAGCGTCACGCTGGCGGCCGGCACCACCCTCACCTACGTGGTGGAAGCCACGGGCGAGTTCGTATCGCTGGTGCTGTCCAACAGCCTCACCCTTGCCAGCGGCCAGACCCTCAGCAACATCGCAGTCACGGCGGCGAGTCACAGCAGCACACTCACGCCGACATCCACAGCCCTGAGCGGCCTGAGCAGCAGCTACGTGCTGCCGAACACGAACGTGGTGCAGCTGCTTGACGACGATCAGGCAGGGCTGCGGTTCTCCCTCGATTCCGCCGGCAACCAGCTGGTCGACAGCACAGTGGTGAGCCTCACTGAACAGGGCAGCAGCGTCACCCGCTATGTGCGGCTGACCAGTCAGCCCACCGACTCGGTGACGGTCTACGTGGAAACCGCCGACAGCAGCGAGGTTGTGCTTCAGGTGCCAGGGAGCAACCCGGCACCGGCTGGCTCACGGATCGCGTTCACCTTCACCCCGGGCAACTGGCAGACAGCCCAGGCCTTCACGGTGCTCCCAGCCGACGACAAGCTCGTGGATGGCACGATCAATGTGGATCTGCACGTTCGCACCACCAGCGCCGACAGCTTCTACGCGATCGATGAAGACAACCTGCCCAAACTGCCGTTCCAGGTCAAAGACAACGACAGCGCAAGTCTGCGCGTTGAACTGCAGCAGACCAGCATCAGCAGGGCAGGCAACGGCTTTGTGAATCTCAGCCTCACTGCCCAGCCCACGGCGGATGTCACGGTGAGCCTGGTGCCCAGTGACAGCCAGTTCACGATCAATGACCGCAGCATCGGGCGGGGCGAGACCCTGATCTTTACCCCCGACAATTGGTCAACGATCCAGACCGTGGGGCTTTGGGCCGTTGACGACAACACGGTGGAAGATATAACCACCAGCCAATTGCAGCTCAGCTCCTCCAGCAGCGACAGCCGTTTCAACGCGCTGAACATCAGCCCTGTGCAGATCGACATCGTTGACAACGATCCGCCCCAGGCCCTGATCACGCTGATCAGCGACAGCACGGAGGAGGCCAAGCCCGGCCGGTTCCAGATCCAGCTCAGCCATCCGGCGCCGAGCTCGGCGGGATCCAAGGGCATCCAGGTGAACTATCAGATCTCAGCCCTGAGCCTGGATCCCGGACTGGGGTATCAGGCCAGTCCATCCAGCATCGACAAGATCACCCAATCGCCAGGGGTCACCACCGGCCAAGTGCGCATCGCCCCTGGCCAGAGCAGCAGCGATGTGATCGTGGTGCCGATCGACGACTTCGTTGCCGATACGGTGAACAAAACATTCACCGTGCAACTGACATCCGGCGACGGTTACGCGCTGAGCAATGACAGTGCCAGCAACAGTGCCACGGTTCAAATCATCAACAACGACGTGGCCGGCGTGGTGCTGTTCACCTCGGGTGAACGCGTGCTGGTGAAGGAATCAGGCGAAAGTGCTACCTACCAACTCGCCCTGCTGAGCCAGCCCACGGCCAACGTGACCGTCACGATCACCGAGCAGATCCTTAGCGGTGGCAGCCAGCAGCTCGGCACCAGCAGCAACCCCTACACCCAAACGCTCACCTTCACGCCGAGCAACTGGTATACAGCCCAGCAGGTCAGTGTGAGGGCTTACGACGATGGCCTCATCGAGGATGGCAGCGGTGAGAACCAGTTCACCGGCATCCATACCGGGCAGCTGAAGTACAGCTTCAGCAGCACCGACACCGCCTACAACAGCGCTACCCACAGCGGCGACAGCAGCCATTTCACCAACATGGTGCAGGCGGTGGATGTGCTCGACTATGAGCTCTCCAGCCAGACCGCTGACGCGCTGCATTCGTCGCTCACGTCGCTGCAGGAAGGGATCGACAGCCTGTCGCTGCCGATCGTGGGCAGTCTCGATGGCAAGGCAGGCGACGGCCTGCGCAAGTTCATCACCAACCTGGTGAACAGCGTGCGACAGATCGGCACGCCCACACCCAAAAAGCTCAGCAAACTGCTGAGCGAGGAAATCGCCGATGCCCTCGGCATCCCTGAAAGCGCCGTCACCGTGAGCCTGGCGATGCAGGGCACCAGTGCGGTGGTGGTGAGCTTCCGCTTCGCCGACAGCTACGACGTCTTCAGCATCCCCCTGGCTGCCGACTTCGGCCTGCCGGGCCTGGGATTCCAAAGCGAAGGCACCCTCGACGCCTACTTCGATTACGACGCGGGCCTGGAGCTGATCTTCCCCCGCTCCGGTGATGTCTATCTGAACACAGACACCGACAAGACCTACCTCAACGCCGAGTTCAACACCAGCCTCTCACCCGACTTCAAACTCACCGGCGGTCTTGGCTTCCTGCAACTGGATGCCGTGAATCAGCCCAGTGTTAATGAGAACGTTGAAATCGGCGACGAACCGGCGAGCACCGAGCTCGACGTGGCCTTTGACCTCAACCTGCACGGCGGCGCGGGCAGCGACGGCAAGCTCAGCTTCTCGGAGCTGACCAGCAGCGGCCTCGATCTGGAGAAGGTCTTCCAGTACGCACTCCAGGGCAACGCCGCCATGTCGTTCGGGGTGACCACCAGCGTCAACGGCTCGGCGGCCATTCCCTCCTTCAGCTTCGACCTCGCGAGTCTGCTACCGCTGTTCGACTACTCGAATGCAGAAAAGACCGACGACCCCGAGAACGCCACAACATTCTACTTCGACAACATCAAGCTCGACTTCGGCTCCTACATCACCCAGATGCTGAGCCCGATCGTGGACGGGCTCGATTCCATTCTGAATCCCCTGTATCCGATCGTTGACGCTCTGTATAGCGACACCCAGATCTTTGCCACGATCGGCATCGAGAAGACGTTTGACGTCGACAAAGATGGTCATGTCACTGCCCTTGACCTGGCCTCCTGGTTTGCCGATTTCTACGCTGAGTTTGACCCCACACGCGGCACCGAGCTGAAACTGGCGGTTGACAGCACAATCGAATTTCTCGATGTGATCAAGGGGGTCATGGATCTGATCCGCGACCTCGAGAAGATGAGCGAGGAAGGCGATTTCTACATCGACTTCGGCAGCTACGAACTGCCCGCCTTCAACGCCGGCGATGCGTCGGAGGAAACCACCGATGTGACCGTGGATGAAACCAGCGCATCGAAGCTCAGCGATAACACCGCGCAACAGGCTGACGCCGGTGGCACCAACAGCTCAGGAGGCTCCGGCTCCAACACCTTCAAGGACATCATGAAGCAGCTCGACGAGCTGGGCTTCAAGATTCCCTTGATCGACGATCCCAAAAACGCGATCAAACTGCTGCTTGGCCAGGATGTCAGCCTGTTCGAATGGCGCATGCCCGACATGGGCATGTCGTCTGAGATTGAAGAGAGCTTCCCGATCTATCCAGGCATCGAAGGCATCATCGAGGGCGGCTTCGGTGTCGACGCCACCATCGGCTTCGGCTTTGACACCCACGGCCTCAATGAATGGATGGACAGCGGCTTCAAGGCCAATGATGCCTGGAAGGTGTTCAACGGCTTCTATGTGGCCGACTGGCTCAACGGGGTCGACGTGCCGGAGTTCAGCATGGATGCCACGATGGGCGCCGGCCTGGGGCTTTCAGCCCTGGTGGTGCGAGCCGACATCACCGGCGGGCTGGAAGCTGCCGCCAGCTTTGACCTGCTCGATGAAGGCGAGATCGCCGGCACATCCGACGGGAAGATCCGTGGGTCTGAAATCAGTGATCGGATCAGCAATCCCCTCGACCTGTTCGAACTGGTGGGGAGCCTGTCTGCCTATCTGCAATCCAAAGTGCAGGTGGGTCTGGACATGGGCTTCTACTCCATCTGGGACACGGTCTGGAAGGAAAAACTGGCTGAGATCCCACTCTTTGAATTCGGTGTCGGCGGCAGCTACGGCAGCGGCACCGTGTCCAACGGTTATCTCCAGGGAACCACCGTGTTCTGGGATAGCAACGACAACCTCACAGTCGATTCTTTCGAGCCCTACACAATCAGCAGCGACGATGCCCACTACAACCTGCGCATTGATCACCGCACCTTTGACACCAACCGCAACGGCACGATCGACTCGAGCGAAGGCCGCCTGATCGCCTTCGGTGGCATCGACAGCAGCACGGGCCTGCCGCTGGAGGTGCCATTCATCGCCCCTCTGGGCGAGATGCTCACGCCGCTCACCACCCTGCACAGCCTCGCCCTCGACGAGGGGCTGGGCGATGCGGAGGCCTCGGCCTGGATCGATCGGGCCTTCGGCCTGAGGGGATTCGACTATCTCCGCGAAGATCCGGTGCTGCAACTGAATCAGGCCGGTGACGTGCCAACCGCCATCGAGCTGGATGCGATGGCCGCCTATGTCGGCCACATCAAGCTCCATTTCGGCTGGGATGTGCTGGTGTACTCGCTCCAGCAGCTGCTCTCTGAGCAATACCCGGAAGACCTGGACACCGAGCTGGGCCTGATCACCGCCTTCAGCCAGGAGCTGCTGGGACAGCCCACCACAACGGCGATCAACGACCGTCTGGCCTCAGCCGCCCTGGGCGCGATCAGCCGGCATACGCCGGACCTGGCCGCCGACCTGGGCCCCCTGGCACTCCTGGCTGGAGAGATGGCCGCCAATGCCAACTGGGACCTCTCCCAGGAGATCGATGGTGTGTTCGCCTCCGCCAGGGAAGGCAGCATCACCCTGGCCGAGGCCAGGGAGGCCATCAACACCCTCAAGCGCGATGCCTTCAACCACTACCGCCAGGAAACGGACAGCCTCAGCTCCGAGCTCCATCTGATCGACCAACCGACCGAGCTGCTGCGCGAGGTGCAGAACCGGCTCCAGCAGGTGTACGGGGGTTTCGTGGCCGAGAACTTCGCCACCAACGCGCCGGAGATGCTCGAGGGTCTGGAGCTGGGCTGGATCCTCGAACCGGGCTCCGCCCTGATCAGCCCGACGCCCTTCAGCACCCGCGCCAGCCTGCAGGCCCTGGGCGTCACCACCGGCGCCCAGCAGCTGGGGTTCACCCTGACGGCCGACCCTGCCCAGAACGCCCCGCAGCAGGTGCGACTGCTCGCCAACCTGGAGAGGCTGGGTCTGAATCAGCGCACCCCCGGGCAGGCGTTCACCTACGTCGTGGACACCGACCTCACCCCCAACACCTTCCTCTACAACGCCAACAGCCGCACGGGGGCAAGGCTGTTCAATCTCGGCGCGGGGCTGCCTCTGGTGGCGGAGCTCAACTACGTGGACGGAGCGCGGGGCGACCGCGATGACCGGCCCGGCGTGATCGAGGATCCGGGCACCTTCGGGGAACTGGTGCAAGAGCACCAGTTCAGTGCCACGGCCAGCTCACCGATCCTCACGATCGGCGCCGCCGCAGACGATCCGCTGGCGGCAGCGGTGTTTGCCACCAGCTCAGTGGTGCAATCGGGCAGCTCCTCCAACCAAGTGGGCTACCTGGTGCTGGGGGAGACGGAATCCTGGAATCCCAGCCTGATCACGGTCGACAGCCTCAGGGAGCGCATCCAGCTCCTCGGCGGCACGCTGGAGAACAGCAACACCCCCAGCCTGGGCAGCAACACTTCGCTGTCGCGTGAACTGCAATTCACCACGGGCGATCGGCTGGTGTTCCTGGAGCTGTCCGACCTCACGATCTGGGACATCGCCAACCGCTCCACCACCCTCGATCAGTTGGCCAACCAAATCGGCACCCTGGAGGTCAGCACCTCCTCGGCTGGCGACGAGGCCACGCTGCACTCCCAGCGCTCGGGCATCTCCATCCAACTGGCTCTTCAGGAGGAGGAAGCATCGCTGGCCGGCTTTGTGGCCCGGCAACAGCATCAAGCAGCCGTGCTCGACCTCACCGGTCTGGGCAGCGCCGAGGTTGCCGGGGTGCTGGAACTGGCCCGGGAAGCCGCCTACAACTCCCAGGTGAGCTTCTACCGGGTGCTCAACGCCAGCGGTGCGGTGACCGACCCGGTCACCGGCGAGCCGATCCTGCCGACGCTGGAGAACCGGGAGGCCTACGAGGCGGCCGCCAGGGCCAACCAGGTCAGCGATCTCTCCGGACTCTCTGCCTCCAACAACAGCACAACCTCCAGAAGCGTCACGGTGTCGGACTCCTTCATGCTCGCCCCACTGGCAGACGTGGAGGCCGGCACGACACGGCACACCTTCTTTGCCTTCAACGATGTCAATGCCGATGGGGTCCAGCACTTCCAGGTGCTGGGTGACAACGTCTTCGGGTTCGAAGACCTGTACGGGGGTGGCGATCGGGACTTCGACGACCTGATCTTCTCCTTCAAGCCAACCGCGCTGATCGGCACCCCGCCCCTGGCCTGATCGGCCTGGGGCGGGTGGGGCCCTCAATCCTCCGGCAGCTGAACCCGGCCGCTGCGCTGTCCCTTGATGGCGCTGCGCTGCTTCTTCGCCGCCAGGCGCCGCTCCTTTGAGCCCCGGGTGGGCTTGGTGGGCCGCCGCGGCGGTGGCGGCGGCTTGAGCGCCTCTTGCAGCAGCTCCACCAGGCGCCGCTGGGCCGCCACCCGGTTCTGCCACTGTGAGCGGTGCTCGCTGGCAGCGATCACGATCGCCCCATCGACCAGTTTTCCTTCCAGCCGCCGCAGGGCCCGGGCCTGGAGCGCGGGCGACACGGCGGCCGAGGCCGTCAGGTCAAACACCAGCTCCACGCGCGAGTCCGTCGTGTTCACGTTCTGACCGCCGGGGCCGGAAGACCGCGAAAACCGCCAGCGCAGCTCCGCCATCGGGATCCGCACGGCCGGGGTCACCTGCAGGTCGTCGCTGGGGCGCACTGGGGCCATCCCTTGAGCCTGTCACGGGC
>JBILDP010000183.1:0-4457 GCA_044352535.1 Prochlorococcaceae cyanobacterium | reverse complement strand
GTGGGGGTGGTACTTACCGAGCACCTCACCCACCACACGGGCGCATTTCCTGTAGGGCCGGTCGCTGGTGAGGCCCAGCTCATACATCGCATAGAGGATGCGGCGATGCACGGGCTTGAGACCATCGCGGGCATCGGGCAGGGCCCGGCCCACGATCACGCTCATCGCGTACTCCAGATAGGAGCGCGACATCTCGTTGCGCAGATCGGTCTGGATGATCCGCATGCCGCCGTCAGACCCGGAATCGCCTGAACCGGAACCGCCTGGATTCACCGGCTCCGTTGGATCCGCCATGCCTGAGGGTTTTCAATGCCCCCATTGTATCGGGGACGGCAGTCCGCGTTCCCCCGATCCCTCCCCGCCATGGCGATCAAGCGTTCCGACAAGACCGGTGGCCAGCTGGGTCGGCGCTTCGGGGTGGTGACCCTGGTGGTGGCGCTGGTGGTGGGGATGCAGCTGGGCAGCCTCCACTGGCGCTTCCGGCGCGAGATCTGGCGGCTGCAGGGCTTCCTGCTGGGCGGGCTGGCGGGCTACGTGCTGGGCCGGCTCAAAGACACCCCCGGCAACAAGGGCGACACCTGAGCGGCAACTAGGCAGCGTTTGCTATTGGGGCTCGCCGAACACCTTCTCCTCCACCAGGGTGCTGCCGCCGGCGAGGCTGATCGCCCGCTTGATGGCGGCGCGGCGGTCGTTGAGGCGGTAGATGCTGCGGGCCATGGCCACAAACTCGGCGCCGAAGGCGCCGCGGCGTTCGCAGCTGCGCACGGCGTCTTCGAGCTGCCAGAGCTCGGCATTCACGGCGGCCAGCTGGCGCTGCAGGGGCTCGGGCACCCGCGGCGCCAGCGGCTCAAAGCGGGCCTGCAGCAGGGCCAGCTCCCGTTGCACGTGGGCCAGGCCGGGGCCCTGGATGCGATACACCTTCAGCTGCAGGATCTCCAGCCGATCGGCGAGCTCCCCGAGCGACACGGGAATCAGGATCTCGGACTGGCCGGCTGGCTGGATCTCAGGGAGATGCTGCGCCGGCAACGGGAAGGTGGTGGAGCACAGCTGATCCGAAGTGGATTTCCCCATCGACACGACCGCGGCAGTGGCGGGCAGCAACAGCAGCGCGGCAGCACGGAAGGCACTGCCAACACAGCAACACTGACCCGGATTGAATTGATTAACCGTGCTCAATTCAGCCGACAGGCCTTTAAATCATGACCAGATCGCATACAGCTATTCGCCATTGGAGCGGTGATCAGCAGGTGAACAGGCTGAAGCCGGCAAGACACCAAGCGCGCCTCAGCCATTCCCGCCAGTCCTGCTGCCCGATTCCACCGGAAGACTGCATCCCATGAACGACAGGATGTTTAAAAGGATGATTCATGGGATCAACCAGGCGATGCACCACATCTGGTGTGGCCAACCCCGAAATTCCTAAGCGTGCCGGAGGGGACTCCCCCCGCGGTGCTTCAGTCCACCGGCGCGCTTCAGCCCGGGCGCCGTGCCACCAGCACCATCACGGCGGGGAGCTCCTGGCCCAGCACGCCGTAGCTGGGGGCGGCGATCCAGTGGATGGCGGGGTCGCTGAGGCCAGCGGCGCGGGCCTGCTCGAGCAGATCCCAGGCGGGGATCTGATACACGAGGCTGCCCCGCTCGGGATGCACGGGATCGCCGTGGAATTCGGGCTCCATCAACAGCTCGGCCTCGGCGGCCACGCCGGGGCTGGCGCCGGGCCGGTGGCGGGCCTTCACGATCGTGTCGGTGCGGTTGTAGGCAAACGGACAGGTCGACACCAGAAAGCCGCCGGGCCGCAGCACGCGGGCGATCTCGGCCAGGGCGGCCGGCAGGTTGTAGAGGTGCTCAAACAGCTCGTTGCAGAGCACCAGATCGAGGCAGGCGTCTTCGAGGGTGAGGGCGCAGAGATCTTGGTGGGGGAAGAAGCGGCGCTGGGGGTCGGCCGGGTCGGGCAGGTATTCACTGCCGATCGTGTTGGGAAACAGGCGCCGCAACAGGGCGGCAAACGGGGTGATCGCCTCGGGGCAGTAGAGCTCCAGCCGCTCGGCGGGGGGAAGCAGGCCGGCGTTGAGCAGCTCCTGCAGCACCAGCAGCACGGCCCGATGCCGCGACAGGCAGCCGTTGTGGCTGAGGGTTTCGCGGTAGTTGCCGCCGCTGAGGCCCAGGGCGGCGGCCGGCACGGGGCGGGCGCTGATCGGATCCACGATGCCGTTGAGGGCGATCAGGCGCAGGGCCTGCCGCACCTCGGCTCCCCACAGGGGCAGGGTTGCCTGCATGTGGGCCTGGAAGGCCGGGAAATCGGCAAACACCCGGTGCTGCACATGGGGCGCCAGGGCGGTGGGCCCGATCTCAAGAGGCTGAACGGCCGCTGCAGCCACTGGAGGGTTGCGTTTTCTCCCCTTAAACTATCCCCGACCCGAGATATTCCTCCGATCACCACGAGCACCGCCCACAGCGAATCCGCCGCCGACCTGCAGCAGCAGGTGGCCAGCCTGAGCAGCCAGCTGGAGGAGGCGCGCGACGAGGCGGAGCTCAACCTGCTGATGCTGCAGCAGGTGCAGGAGGAGCTGGAGTTTTACTTTCTGGCCCACCAGAAGCAGGAGCAGCTGCTGCAGGGCCAGCAGCAGCAACTGCAGCGGGCCGAGGCCCTGATCCAGGCCCTGCTGGAGCGGCTGGAGCAGCAGGGCTGAGGCCGAGCCGGTCGGTGCAGACGCTCAGCAGACGCACGACCGGCAGACGCACAACCGATGGATGGAGGCCACCGCACCATGACTGAGGACATCCGCTGGCAACAGCGCTTCAGCAACTACCGCAAGGCTCTTGCGCAGCTGGAGACCTTCTTTCAGCCACCGGCCCTCAATGAGCGGGAGCAGCAGGGCCTGATCAAAGCCTTCGAGTACACCTTTGAACTGGCCTGGAACACCTTGCGTGACCTGCTGCGCAGTCAGGGTGATGCCACGCTGCTGGGATCGCGCGACACGCTGCGCGAGGCGTTTCGGCTGGGGTTGGTCGACAACGGCGAAGCCTGGATGCTGATGATCCAAGACCGAAATCTCACCAGCCACACCTACAATCGCTCAACTGCTGATGCGATTGCCGCCAATATCAGCGAGCTTTACTTGGCCTGTTTCCAGCAGCTGAACAGGCGGCTGGAGCAACGCCTGCAGGAGGACACACGATGAGCCCTGTCTCGCCAGCTTCCGAGGCCATCACCATCCCGGGAATCCCATGTCCGCGCGTGGAGCAGCTGCGGCAGCTGTGGGCACGCCAACCGCTGTTGGAGGCCGTCTGGCTGTTTGGCTCACGGGCCATGGGGCGACACCAGCCGGGGTCCGACATCGACCTCTGCCTGGAGGGGGCTGGGCTAACCCATGGCGATCGGCTGCGGATGATGGCGGCGGTGGATGATCTGCTCCTGCCCTGGCGGGTGGATCTGGTGCTGAGCCAGGAGCTGCCCGCCGAGCTCAAGGCCCATGTGCAACGGGCGGGGCGGTGCATCTGGAGCCGCCAGCAGTCGGCCGGGCCGTGTGATGCCCCATGCATTGATGCTGGCCACCTCGAGGGTGTCACCGGCATGGGCCGCGTGGGTCAGGCCAGCGCGAAGCGCGCCTCGTAGTCGCTGAAGCGGCGCTCCAGGGCGCCGAGCTCTGCGGCGAGGGCCTCCAGATCGGTAGGTGCCGCACCCTCCCCCGGGGCCAGCGATGCCGGGGTGCAGCCGAGGGCGGCCAGCCGGGCCGTGGCCCGCTCCAGCAACGCCTCCAGTCCCGCTGTTGGCACAGCAACAGCCGCCGGAGCCGGTGCCTGCAGCTGCTCGCGCAGGCTGCGCAGGGGCTGCCACTGGGGGTCGTCGGCGAGCAGGCGCTCGAGCAGGGCGTGGGCGGCGGCGTGGTCGCCGCGGTTGGCGAGGCTGCGCACCTGGAGCACGCCGGGGCCGCGGCGGGCCTCGCGGCGGCGCTGCTCGAAGATTTCGGCCAGTCCAGCACTGGCTTCATCGGCCTGGGCGAGGCGGATCGCTTCAGCCCAGGCATCGAGGGCGGCAGCGATGGCGCCGCTGGCCACGGCCTGGCGGGCGGCCACATCGTGAAACCAGGGATTGGCGAGGGCCTCGGCGGGGGGCTCGGCCAGCCAGCGGCCGCTGGTTTCGAGCTCACCGCGGGCGAGGGCCAGGTCGGCGGCGCGGATGCGGGCCAGGCCCCAGGAGGGCCGCAGGGTGGCGAGCAGCTGCCAGAAACGGTTGCTGGCGGCGGGCTCGGCGGCGATCTCGGCGTCGCTCACCAGGCCCACCAGGGCATCCTGCAGGGGCGGCTGCAGCGGCGCGGCGCCGGGCAGGGCGCTGGCGCGGCCAAGGATCAGCAGCTGGTCGAGCAGGGGCGGCTCCAGGGCGGCGTGCCAGTCGGCCTGCAGCTGGGGCAGCAGCTGCTGCCAGAGGGCCTGGCAGGCGGGCTGGCGCCAGGCAC
>JBILDP010000036.1:0-14764 GCA_044352535.1 Prochlorococcaceae cyanobacterium | reverse complement strand
TCTTCTGCTTCCGCCGGCCCGAGGCGATCGGTGTGACCCTGCTGTTGCCGCTGGCCCTGCTGGGGCGGCTCGCGGGGCTGCTGAGCCAGGGCGCGAGTGGCGGGTTACTGGCGATTGAAGCGACCCTATTACTGGTGCTCTGCCTGCGGAAATTCCCCATGCCGGCGGCAGCGGATGTGGGCGACAAAAGCGTGTTTGCTTATCTGGAGGAGCAGCGCCGAACCGCCAACGCGTGAGCCTGATCAGCCTGGTGGGAGTGCGCAAGGACTTCGGCGTGCGCACGCTCTTTGACAACCTCGACCTGCACGTGGGCGAGGGCGACCGGCTCGGGCTGATCGGCCCCAACGGCGCTGGCAAGAGCACGTTGCTGAAGGTGCTGGCCGGCACGGAGCCGCCAGGGACGGGCCAGCGGCGGGTGGCGCCCCAGTCGCGCATCGTGCTGGTGGATCAGGACCCCCAGCTCGACCCCGAGCTCACGGTGCTGGATGCGGTGTTTGCAGGCAGCGGCGAAAAGATGGAGCTGCTGCGCCGCTACACCGCGGTGAGCGAGGCCCTCGCCGCGGCCCATCGCGTGGGGGCAGACGACGGGCCCCTGCTGGCCGAGCTCGACAGCCTCAACGGCCGCATGGACCAGAGCCAGGCCTGGGGCCTGGAACAGCAGATCCGCGAGGTGCTGGAGCGGCTGGGGGTGCACGATCTGGGGCGACGGGTGGGCGATCTCTCCGGGGGCTACCGGCGCCGGCTGGCCCTGGCGGCAGCTCTGGTGGCCGAGCCGGACGTGCTGCTGCTCGATGAACCCACCAACCACCTCGATGCCGATTGCATCCAGTGGCTGCAGGGCTACCTGGGTCGCTTCGCCGGCGCGGTGGTCCTGGTGACCCACGACCGCTACGTGCTCGACCAGGTCACGCGGCGGATCGTGGCGGTGGACCGGGGCGAGGCCCGTCCTTACGCCGGCAACTACGCCTACTACCTGGAACGTCAGGCCGACGAGGAGGCCGCCGCCGCCGCCAGTGAGGCCAAACTGCGGGGGGTGCTTCGGCGGGAGCTGGCCTGGCTGCAGCGCGGCCCCAAGGCCCGAAGCACCAAACAAAAAGCCCGCATCCAGCGCATCGAGGCGATGCAGGAGCTGCCGGTGCGGCAGGGCCGCGGCCAGCTGAGCCTGAGCACCAACCAGCGGCGGCTGGGCAAGCGGGCCATCGAAGTGGACAACCTCTGCCTCTGGGTGAACAGCGTGAGCCGAAACGCCGGGGATCCGCCGCTGCTTGAGGACTTCTCCTACAGCTTCAACCCGGAAGACCGGGTGGGGATCATCGGCCCGAACGGCTCAGGCAAGAGCACCCTGCTCAATGCGATCGCCGCCCTGGCCGGTAGCGGCCGTTCAGGCAGCACCGCAACAGGAGCGGCAGGGGTTGAAGCAGCAGCCAGGCAGGTCCCCGACTTCGCAGGCAGCCTTGAGCTCGGCTCCACGGTGAAGCTCGCCTATTTCGACCAGCACAGCCACGTGCTGCTGGCCGAGCGGGATGCCGCCGGTCGGGAACGCAAGCTGATCGACGTGGTGAAGGAAGCTGCCAGCAGCATCGAGCTCGACGGCTCGACCCTCAGTGCTTCCCAGCTGCTCGAGCGCTTCCTGTTTCCACCGGCCCAGCAGCACCAGCCGGTGAGCAGGCTCTCCGGCGGCGAGCGGCGGCGGCTGCACCTCTGCCGATTGCTGATCGAGGCGCCCAATGTGCTGCTGCTCGATGAGCCCACCAACGACCTCGACGTGCACACCCTCACCGTGCTCGAGGACTTCCTGGAGGACTTCCGGGGCTGTGTGGTGGTGGTGTCGCACGACCGCTGGTTTCTGGATCGCACCGTGGACCGGCTGTTTGCCTTCGAAAACCGCCAGCTGCAGCGCTTCGAGGGCAACTACAGCACCTACCTGGAGCGCCGTCAGCAGCTGCGCGCCGCCGAGCGCGACCGCAATGCCGAGCGCGACCGCAACGACCAGCGGGATCCGGGCGCCCCCCCCCCAGCTTCAACGCCCCAGGCCGCCGCAACGACAGCGACCAAGCGGCGCCGCAGCTTCAAGGAGAACCGCGAGCTGGCCCAGCTCGATGCCGACCTGCCCCAGTGGGAGGAGCAGCGGCGACAGCTGGAGCAGAGCCTCAGCGCCGCCGGCAGCGACTACGCCCGACTGGAGACCCTCACCGCCGAGCTGGCCGCCCTGAGCGACCGCATCGAAGCGGGGGAGGAACGCTGGCTAGAGCTCAGCGAGCTGGGGGGCTGAGCGGCGCCGCCGCCGGGGATGGGGCATTTCAATCCCCCCGGCCTGGGCCGGCCCGCGCCGCGGTGGCAGACCACACACCGGGCCGGCGGGATCCGGCAACAGCCAGGGCTGGCGGCGGCGGCGCGCACCGGCCGCCTCGGCCCGTTTCATCGCCGTGGGCTTGTAGTCGTCGAGGCTGCGCTGGGCCGCCATCTGGTCACCCATGCGGCGCAGATACACATCCTGAAACCACTGCACCTGGGCGTGCTCGAAGGCTTCACAGGCCGCCTTCACGGAAGGGAAGCGCTGTGAGACCAATCCGATGGGCGCACATTGTTTCCAATCCAACACATCATCGAAGCTGAGGCCGCGGCGCCAGAGCCGCTGCTCGGAGAGATAGCAGTTGGTCTCCGGACCGTTGATCCAGTAGAGACGCCCCTGCTGATCCATGAAGTGGCGGCCCTGTCGCTGCACGATGCGCGTCATCCCGGAAGCCTCCGCTGGTGCCTACCCGGCTCTTAGCCACGGATCACAGAAATTCGCAGCTGATCACACGCCTGCCCAGCCGCATCCAGCGCCCGTATGGTGGGCCCGATGAGCTCCGGTCTTCGCAAGCCGGCACCCGCATGAACTCCATCGACGAGCACATCCAGAAGGACAAGGCCGAGATCGAAGCAGCCCGCGCTTCCGGCGACCAGGGCAAGCTGCGTCATCTGGAAGAAGAGCTCAAGGGCCTGGAGGCCTACAAGGCCCAGCATCCCGAAGACAACCATGATCCCAGCCCACTCGAGGTGTTCTGCGACATGAACCCCGAAGCCCCCGAGTGCCGCGTTTACGACGACTGAGCCCCTGCAGCTGAAGCTCTTCAGGACCTTTCAGTCGACGTTGATTCCCAGCTCCTGCCAGACAGCGGCCAGCAAGCGATCCAGATGGCGATTGCTGGCTGCTGAGATGGTCAGAACCTCGCGCCCATCGCTGCTCAGATGCTGTTCGAGCTGCTGGAGGCGATCCGCCAGCTCTGCCTCGTCGAGCAGTTCAATCTTGTTGAGCGCCACCAGCCGCGGCCGCTCCGTGAGCCCATGGCCATAGGCCTCCAGCTCACGGGTGACCACCTGGAAATCAGCCACCACGTCATCAGCGCCGGCGTCGATCAGGTGGATCAGCAGCCGGGTGCGCTCGATGTGACGCAGGAAGTCGTGGCCGAGCCCCGCGCCCTGGGCCGCGCCGGCGATCAGGCCAGGAATGTCGGCAAACACGGTGCCGTCGCCACTGGGGCGGCGCACCACGCCCAGATTCGGCACCAGAGTGGTGAAGGGGTAGTCGGCGATCTTGGGGCGCGCGGCTGAGAGCACGGAAATCAAGGTGCTCTTGCCCGCGTTGGGCAGGCCGATGATGCCCACCTCGGCCAGCAGCTTGAGCTCCAGCTGCAGCTGCCATTCCTCCCCCTCCTTGCCCTCGGTGCACTTCTCCGGGGCGCGGTTGCGGTTGCTGAGGTAGTGGGCATTGCCGAGCCCGCCGCGTCCGCCCAGGGCCACCAGCAGCTCATCGCCCGCGGCCGTGAGATCGCCCAGCAGGATGCCGGTGCGGGCGTCGCGCACTTCGGTGCCGCAGGGCACCTTGATCAACAGCGGCTGGCCGCTGGCCCCGGTACAGCGGTTTGGGCCTCCCCGCCGACCGTCGTCGGCGGCAAAGATCCGCTTGTACTTGAAGTCGAGCAGCGTCTGCAGGTTGGCGTCAGCCACGAGCAGCACATCGCCGCCACGACCGCCATCCCCACCGGAGGGACCGCCCGCCGGCACATACTTCTCGCGGCGGAAGGCAACGATCCCGTCGCCACCCCGGCCCGCCTTCACCGCGATGCGGGCTTGGTCGATGAACTGCATTGCCTTCAAACCTAGGATCACGCCGTCGAGGCAAAGGTTTGGCCGCCGTCCGTTTTCACCAGGTGAGCAAGATCTACCCGCCCCGGCGGGGTGGAGAGCCCGTGCAGGTGCTGCGCCAGCTGGATCTGGCCATCCGCGACGGTGAATTCCTGGTGCTGGTGGGCCCCTCTGGCTGCGGCAAGAGCACCCTGCTGCGCCTGCTGGCCGGCCTGGAGCAGCCCAGCAGCGGTGAAATCTTTGTGGGGGAGCGACCGGTAAGCCGGCTGCGGCCCGCCCAGCGGGATGTGGCGATGGTGTTCCAGAGCTACGCCCTCTACCCCCACCTCACGGTGGCCGGCAACATCGGCTTCGGCCTGCGCCGCAGTCGGCCCCGCACCCCACTGCAGCAGCTGCAGGACAGCCTGCACGGGCTCAGCCGCAAGCTGCCTGCGCCGCTGCAGGTGCCCTCTGCGCGGGAAGCGCGGATTGCGGCGCGGATCGCCGAGGTGGCCGAGATGCTGGAGCTGGGGCCCCTGCTGGAACGGCTGCCCAAGGAGCTCTCCGGCGGCCAGAAGCAACGGGTGGCGCTGGGCCGCGCCATCGCCCGCCAGCCGGCGGTGTTTCTGATGGATGAACCGCTCAGCAACCTCGACGCCAAGCTGCGCACCGGCACCCGCACCCAGATCGTGGAACTGCAGCGGCGCCTGGGCACCACCACCCTCTATGTGACCCACGACCAGGTGGAGGCGATGACCATGGGTCACCGCATTGCCGTGCTTCACGCCGGAGCGCTGCAACAGCTCGGCACGCCGATGGAGCTCTACCAATGGCCCGCCAATCTGTTCGTGGCCCAGTTCATCGGCAGCCCGGGCATGAACCTGCTGCCGGTGGAGGTGGTGGGTGCCAACCAGTTGCAACTGGGGCAACGGCGCTTCCCGGTGGAAGGGCCCCTGGCCGCGGCCCTGGCCAGCCGCATCGGCCATCAGCTCACCGGCGGCCTGCGGCCCGAGCATCTGCAGCTCGCTCCGGCCACCAACCGCAACCTGCGGGCCACGGTGAGCCACTGCGAGGCCCTGGGCAACGAGCAACTGCTCACCTGCCGGCTCGACGACGGCGACCACCTGGTGCAGCTGAGGGTGCCGCCCCAGGAACAACTGCCGCCCGGCAGCACGGTGCATCTCGACATCAATCCCCAGGGCTGGCGCCTGTTTGATGCCAGCGGCAAGGCGCTGGGTATGCCCCAGCCACAGGGTCAGGAGCCGGTGCTGCCGCGGCTTTGACCACGGTTGTGACTGCAGTTGTGGCTGCAGTTGTGACTTAAGCCCGGCCGATCATCCAGGGCCTACTTCACATACACCACGCTGCAGCCAGGGCCGCCATCGCCCTGGGCCGCGTCGCTCACCCGCTCCACATAGGGCACGGTGGCCAGCCAGCTGCGCAGGCCGCGCTTGAGTTTGCCGGTGCCGATGCCGTGGATCACCCACACCGGGCCATTGGCCCCGCGCAGGTGCTCCTCCACCGCCGCCTCGGCCTCGTGCACCCGCAAGCCGCGCACATCCACGGTGTTGCGCTCGGTGCGCACCTCGGGGCCGCGGCCGCCCACGCCCCGCTGGCCCTTCACCTGCACCCGCACCTCCGGCGGGCTGGGCTTCTCGCCGTGGAGCCCCTCGATGCCCTCCAGCGGCACGGTGAGCCGCATCACGCCGCAGCGCACGCTGAGCTCGCGGCCGTCGTCGGCCAGGGCCAGCACCTCGGCCGCCTTGCCAAGCGAGAGCAGCCGCACCCGATCCCCCACCGCCGGCATCCAGCCGCGGTGTTCGCGGCGCTCAGGGGTGGGGCGGTGCTGCTGCTCCAGACGCTTGAGCCGCTGGCCGGCCTGGCGGGCGGTTTCGCCCAGCTCACTGCTGGAGCCGGGGCGGCCACCGGAGCGGCCCGCCTGGCGGAGGCGACGGATCAGGCGGCGCACCTCCTGCTGGCCCTCGCGGATCGAGCGCTCCAGCTGCTGGCGCCGCTGCTCCTGCAGTTCGGCACTCTGTTGCTTCTGCTGCTCCCAGCGCAGCAGCAACTCCTCGTGCAGCAGTTCGGTGCGGGCCAGCAGGGCCGCGGCCTCTTCAGCCGCCTCCTGCTGGCGCTGCCGCTGGTCTTCCAGGCCGGCGATCACCTGGTTCACCTCGCCGCTGCCCTGGGGCTCCAGCAGCGCCGCCGCCCGCTCCAGCACCGGCTCTTCCAACCCCAGCCTCCGGGCGATCGCCAGGGCATTGCTGCGGCCGGGGATACCCCACTGCAGCCGGTAGGTCGGGGAGAGCGTCTCCACGTCGAACGCCACCGAGGCGTTCTCGAAGCGGGAGTCGCTGTATTTGAGGGCCTTGAGCTCGCCGAAGTGGGTCGTGGCGATCGTGAGCCGGGCCCGATCGGCCAACTGCTGGAGCAGGGCCGTGGCCAGGGCAGCCCCCTCGGCCGGATCGGTGCCGGCGCCCACTTCGTCGAGCAGCACCAGCGAGGCACCGGCAATGACCGCCCCAGCGGCCTCGGACCCGCCAACACCCCCGGGCAGCGCCGCCAGGATGCGGGCGATGCGGCGGATGTGGCCGCTGAAGGTGGAGAGGTTCTGCTGCAGCGACTGCTCATCGCCGATGTCGGCCAGCACCTGGCCGCACCAGGGCAGTCGTGGCGTGCCGCTGCAGGGCACAAACAGCCCGGCCCGGGCCATCAGCGCCGCCAGTCCCAGGCTCTTGAGAGTCACGGTCTTGCCGCCGGTGTTGGGGCCGGTGATCGCCACCACCCGCAGCTGCGGCCCCACCTGGATGCTCACCGGCACCACCGGCTGGCCGCCCTGGCGCTTCTGCTGCCAGAGCAACAGGGGATGGCGCAGGTCGCGCAACACAAACGGCGCCTCCGGCTCGCCGCAGAGCTCGGGCCGCACGCCCCCCAGCCAGGCCCCGTAGCGGGCCCGGGCCAGGGCGACATCGAGACGCACCAGCACCCGCTGCAGCTCAGTCAGCGCCTCCGCTTCAGCGCCCACCAGGCCGCTGAGCTCCTGCAGCACCGCCTGCTCCAGTTCGCGCTCCTGGCCCTCCAGTTCGCGGATGCGGTTGCCCAGGGGGATCACCGCCTGGGGCTCCACAAACACCGTGCTGCCCGAGGCCGAGCTGTCGTGCACCAGGCCGCTGACCTGGGCGGCGGCACCGGCCTTCACCGCCAGCACGGGCCGGCCGTTGCGCTCCGCGATCACGGTGTCCTGGAGCAGGGGTGCCAGACGGCGCATCAGCTCCGCGAGCCGCCCGCGACGCTCGGAGCGCACCCCCTGCAACTGGCGCCGCAGGCCAGCCAGGGCCGGGTTGGCCCGGTCGGCCACGCGGCCACCCTCCTCCAGGCAGAAGTGCAATCGCTGCTCCAGCTCCGGCAGCGTGCGCAGCTCGGCCACCAGGGCCGTGGTGGCAGGCCGCAGCTGGGGATCATCGATCTGGCGGCGCAGGCGCCGGGCCGCCGCAAGGGTGCCGGCCAGCTCCAGCAGGGCCTCACCGCCAGCGGTGCCGCCCTTGGCGCAGAGCTGCACCAGGCCCTCGATGTCGGCGGCGCCCAGGAAGCTGAGGCCGCCCTCAATCAGGCCGTCGAGGGCCAGCAGCTCGGTGGTTTCGGCCAGCAGCACCTGGCTGGCCTCAAGCGAGGCAGGCAGGGGCAGGGCGCGGCAATGGCGCGTGCCGGCAGCCGTGCTGGCGAAGCTGGCCAGATGGTCGGCCAACCGGGGCCACTCAAGCAACTCGAGCGTCTCCTGGCCGATGCCAGAGCCGATCGCGCCGGTCACGGGCGCGGGTCCATCAACCGTCGCGCAGCCAGGCGGCCGCGTCGCAGGCGTGATAAGTGAGGATCAGATCGGCACCGGCCCGCTTGAAACAGAGCAGGGTTTCCAGCACCACGGCCCGCTCGTCGATCCAGCCCTTCTCGGCAGCCGCCTTCACCATCGCGTATTCACCGCTCACGTTGTAAGCGGCGATCGGCTGCTCCGATTCACCACGCAGGCGGTGAATGATGTCGAGGTAGGCCAGGCCGGGCTTCACCATGAGGATGTCAGCCCCTTCGCTCTCATCGAGCTGGGCCTCGAGGATGGCCTCGCGGCTGTTGGCCGGATCCATCTGATAGGTGCTCTTGTCTTTCGGGATCGGCTTGCCGGCGGCAGCCCGGGGCGCGGAATCGAGCGCCTCGCGGAAGGGGCCGTAATAGGCGGAGGCGTATTTGGCCGTGTAGCTGATGATCCCCACATGCTCGAAACCCTCTTCGTCGAGGGCTTCGCGGATGGCACCCACACGACCATCCATCATGTCGCTGGGGCCGATCAGGTCGGCACCGGCGCGGGCCTGGGCCACTGCCTGCCGGCAGAGGAGCGCCACCGTTTCGTCGTTGAGCACCACACCCTCGTTGCTCACGATGCCGTCGTGGCCGTCGCAGGAGTAGGGATCCAGGGCCACATCCGTCATGATCGCCATCTGGGGATGGGCTTCCTTGAGCAGGCGGATGGCGCGGGGAATCAGCCCGTGCTCGTTGAAGCACTCGGCGCCGTCTTCGGTCTTGAGGCCGTCGGCCACCTTGGGGAACAACACCACGCAGCGGATGCCCAGATCCCAGGCGCGGCCCACCTCCTGCACAAGCCCTTCCAGGCTCCAGCGGTAGCAGCCGGGCATGGCGCCGATCGGCTCGTTGGTGGCCCCCTCGTGCACAAACAGGGGATAGATGAAGTCGGCGGCGCTCAACTGGTGCTCACGCACCATCGCCCGCAGGGCCGGGGTGCGACGCAACCGGCGGGGACGGTAGGTGAGCTCCATGGCGACGTCTTGGCTGGTGCGGATCCTACGGAGCGTGGGCCTTACAGCCGTGCCGCCTGGATCCAGCCGGCGCGGGGATCGGCGCTGCGGGCGGCGCGCAGCTGCTCCAGCAACTGCTGCTCCTGCAGGCTGAGCTGGTCGGGCAGCTTGAGCACCGGTGTGAGCAGCAGGTCGCCACGACCGCCCTGCACGGGCCAGCCCTTGCCCTTGAGCCGCAGGCTGCGCCCGAGGGTCATGCCCGGGGGCACCTGCACGGTGGCTTCGCCATCGGGCGTGGCCACCCGCACCTCACCGCCCAGGGCCAACTCATCGAGGCTGAGCGGAAGCTCGGCGCGCAGCTGGTCGCCATCGAGCTTCCAAACAGGATGGCTCTGGAGCTGGAGATTGAGATAGAGGTCCCCCCGGCGGCCAGTGCCCGGCTGGAGGTTGCCCTTGCCCTTGAGCCGCAGACGGCTGCCATTCTTCACACCAGGGGGAATGCGCACCTGCACCCGCTCGTCGTTGACGGCCAGGGTGCGCTCGCAACCGCGGAAGGCCTCAGCCAGGGTGAGATTGATGCTGGCTTCGGCATCCAGGTTGGGCGCCGTGGCACGGCCGCCGAAGCCACTGGCAGCGCCAAAGCCCCCAGGCCCGCCGAAACCACCGCCTCCCGCGAAGCCGCCAGGGAAGCCGCTGCCAAAACCAAAGCCGCCCGACGCCGCGCCAGCGCCGGGCCCAGCGAAGCGGCCGAGCAGGTCGTTGATGAAGTCGTCGAAGTTGCCGTAGCGGCCGAAATCCACATCGAAGCCACCCGTGGCGCCACCGCCGCCGGCCTGGCTCCAATACTGACCAAACTGCTCGTAGCGCCGGCGTTTGTCGGGATCGGAGAGCACCTCGTAGGCCTCGCTGATCTCCTTGAACTTGGCTTCGGCCTCCTGATTGCCCGGGTTCACATCCGGGTGGTACTGGCGGGCCAGCTTGCGGAACGCCCGCTTGATCGCGTCCGCATCAGCGCCGCGGTCAACCCCCAGCACCTTGAAGTAGTCGCGGTAGCCGTTGGCGCTCATGGCCCCAGTGTCTCAGTTGCCTGGGCGGGGTGGCTGGGCGGAAAGCCGGACCAGGGGAGTGGATCGAAGGGCGACGGGCCAGCCCGACGCCCGCACCGAACCTGCCTGTGACGCCCCTGTGAAAACCGGTTACGGTCGGGCCTTCTGTAATCGGTTATGGCACCCCCAAGCTCGCTGCGCTCAGTGCTGCTGGTGGCAGTGAGCACGGTGGCCGTGGGGATCGTGGCCACGGCCACCGTGGCGGCCCGCAGCACCGGCGAGGCCGCCGCACCGTCGTCCTCACCCCATGTGGGCGAACCCCTGAAGCCCTCCAACGCCGAGCAGAACGGCCTCAGCGAGCACCTGCGCCAGCGCGGCGCAGTGTTCTACGGGGCCTGGTGGTGCCCGGCCTGCTTCATGCAGAAAAATCTGTTCGGCAAGGAAGCCGGCAACCGCCTCCCCTACGTGGAGTGCGACAAGAGCGATGCGGGCCGGGCCCGCTGCGAGGCGGCCAGCATCCGCGCCTTCCCCAGCTGGGACCTACCCGGCAAACCCCGCCTAGAAGGCGTACAGAGCCTGGAAACGCTCAAGCAGTGGAGCGACTTCCGCCCCAGGACACGTACCGCCAACTAGGGCAGGCTCCAAAGCCCTGCAGGGGATGGGGCTCGACGACGACGACTTGTATACATTGAGCTCCGTTGTCAGAGTTCCCCTTGCCTGCCAAGCGCTGCAGCTCCAGCCGCGACGGCAAGCTGCTGCTCTCCTGCTGGATCACTCCCGAGCTGCGCATGGCGCTCGACGGGGTGTGGGCCGCCAAGGGATTGCGCCCCCACGGCCGCACCCAGAAGGGGATGGAGGAGATGATCGCCGCCTACCTGGCGGCCCACACTGAGACCTGAGCTGTGGCAGGCATTCACGACGTCGATGGTGACGGGCATCAGGGCCATCAACATCACCACGACGGAGCTGGTCGGGCCTTTCGCTGGAGCATCGCCCTCAATTGCGGTCTCACCGCCCTACAGCTGGTGGTGGGCTTCGGCTTCGGCTCGCTGGCCCTGATCGGCGATGCCCTGCACAACCTCGGCGACGTGGTGGGCCTGGTGCTGGGCTGGGGCGCCGATCGGCTCAGTCGCCAGCCGGCCCGCGGCCGCTTCACCTACGGCTACGGGCGCAGCACCCAGATGGCCTCGTTGATCAATGGACTGCTGATCTTCGGTGCAGGCTCGGTGGTGGTGGTGGAGGCGATCGAGCGGCTGTTCAACCCGGTGCCGCTGATCGCCGGCCCGGTGGCCTGGGCCGCCGCCGCCGGCATCGCCATCAACTTCGGCTCGGCCAAGCTGTTTGGCCACAACCACCAGCACGACCTCAACCAGCGGGCTGCGGTGCTGCACCTGCTTACCGATGCGGCGGTGTCTGTGGCAGTGCTGCTGAGTGCCCTGCTGGTGGGCCTGACCGGCTGGCTGTGGCTGGATGCCGTGACGGCCATCGGAGTGGGCGGAGCCGTGATCTGGAGTGCCATGGGCCTGCTGCGCGAAGCCATCGCCCTCAACCTCGATGCGGCTCCTCGGGGTGTGGATCTGGGCGCGGTGGAGGCGTTGCTGCAGCAGCTGCCCGGGGTGCTGGCCGTGGAGGAGTTGCACGTGTGGGGGGTGAGCACCTCCCGAACTGCCCTCACCGCTCACCTGCTGATCAATCCGGCCGCACTGGCCAGCCACCAGCTCAGCCGTGATGACCTGGTTGCCCTGGCTCGCCAGCAACTTGCGGCACTGGGCATCCGCAAGTGCACCCTGCAGCTGGAGGCGGAGGGGCCGCCATGAAGTTGCTGGTGGTGGGAGACGCCCCCACCCTCCAGCAGGCCCTGCGGCGGCTGCTCGGGCAATGGGGCTACTCCGCCGAGACAGCCCCAACCCCGCAACAGCGATGGGCTGGCTGGACCAACATCAACAACGATCAGCTCGCTGGGATCGCTCTTCCATCACCCATGGCCTTCGCATCCCCGCGCCCCTACATGCTGTTGTCACTGGCAGCTGCGGTCGCCACCATCCTGCTCAAAACGCTGGCCTGGCACCTGACCGGCTCGGTTGGCCTGCTCTCCGATGCAATGGAGTCGGGGGTCAACCTGATCGCCGCCCTTGGCGCCCTCTGGGCGCTCACACTGGCGGCCAAACCTGCCGATCGCAACCACCACTACGGCCATTTCAAGGCTGAGTACTTCTCCAGCGGTCTGGAAAGTGTGCTGATCGTGGTGGCAGCACTCGCCATCATTCACGCCGCCATCGGGCGACTGCTGCAGCCCCAGCCGTTGGAACAACTGGGCATCGGCCTGGCCCTTTCCCTGGCTGCAACCGCACTCAACGGCCTGGTGGCCTGGGTGCTGCTGAAGGCGGCGCGGCGGTTTGATTCGATCACCCTGCGGGCCGATGCCCACCATCTGCTCACCGATGTCTGGACCTCAGCCGGCGTGGTTGCTGGCATCGGCCTTGTGAAGCTGACCGGTCTTGCAATCCTCGACCCCCTGATCGCGATCGCCGTGGCCGTGAACATCGTGTTCACAGGCTGGAAGCTGTTTCATGAAACCGCCTCCGGTCTGCTCGATCGCTCCTTGCCCGATCGCGAACAACGGGTGCTTGACGATCTGCTGTCTGCATACGAATCAGATGAGATCCGCTTCCATGCGCTCCGCACCCGCGTAGCCGGTTCGCGCCGCTTCGTTTCCTTACATGTGCTCGTCCCTGGTCACTGGACTGTCCAGGCAGGCCATGACCTCTGCGAAGAGCTGGAGCACAAGGTTGCAGCCACCTTGACCCGCGCCCATGTGCTGACCCATCTGGAGCCGATCGAGGATCCCAAAGCCTGGAAAGACCAGGGCTTCCGCTGGGAGCAGGGCTGATCTCACCGACACCTTGACCTGGCAGAACAACCTTCACCGAGTCCTGATTTCCTGATCACGTCATGGCCCGCCCCTACCAACCCTCCCTGCTGCGCCTGCTGCATGGCGCCACGGCTCTGCTTGTGCCGCTGGCCTGGCTCACTGGGATGCTGGTGTACTCGACAGCCGACGGGCGTTGGGGCCGGCTGCCCATCACCCTCCCCGGCGAATGGATCGACATCCACGGCACGGTGGGCGTTGCGCTTTGGCCGATCGCATTGCTGTTCAGTTTCTATGCCATCAGCGCCGGCCGGAGCCGGCTGCGGCAGCCCGCCAACGCCCTCGCTCTCTTGGCCCTGGCCCTCGCGGTGGGCAGCGGCAAGCTCATGGACGAGGGCTGGCTGCGCGACGGCCAGTTG
Source organism: Prochlorococcaceae cyanobacterium (assembly GCA_044352535.1). Lineage (GTDB taxonomy): Bacteria > Cyanobacteriota > Cyanobacteriia > PCC-6307 > Cyanobiaceae > NIES-981. The sequence continues at coordinate 1,518 of JBILDP010000036.1, read as the reverse complement.
CATCACCTCGTCTACAGCGTCCATCTCCTGGCCTGGCTGCTGATCACCCTCGCCGTGATCCTGCATGTATCGGCTGTGCTGCAGCGCGGTGGTTGGCCCCTGGCGCGCTCAATGGCGAGCGTTCGGCTGCGCTCTGGAGACCTGCCCGGCAACTGGTTCGATCAGATCCGCAGGTCCTTCAAGGCCAGAAGCTGACACCGAGCATCACCCCCATAGACGAAGCGCGCGATTCGGGGCCAGCGGCTCAGGGGTGAAGCTCAGCTGAGAGGTGTCGCAGGCTGCCAACGTCCAAGGCTGAGGCGTGCATCGCCGTCCTGATAGAGAAGGGTGAAGGATCCGGCTCCGCAGCTGGCAGCTGTTTTCTCCACACTGCTGCTGGGCCCCAGCAGCAAGCCGGTGCGTGCACAGGCACGGGCAACAGCTTCATCACTGGCCTGTCCAAAGGCCTTGCCTCGATTGAGGATCTCTGCCCGGCCGTGGGTATGGAGCTTGATCGAATACCAGGATTTCTCCACAACCTGGATGGGCTCATTCGACGTTGCCTCAGCTACAGCCCGTTCAGCCATGAGCAGGCGAGGTTGCTGAACCTGCTGGTGATAGGCCCGCTGCAGCGCCGGAGCCTGAAACAGCAGGAAGCAGAGAATGGTGCCCGCCCATAGCCCTGCCAAGGAGAGCTGGGGTTGCCTGGCTCGCCAGGCGGCCCAGCCACCAGCACAAGCCAGAAGCACAACACCAACAACAACGGAGCTGGAAGCCAGCTGGCCCCGCAACGCCATGCTGAAACTTGGATAGTTGCGACTGATTGGGATCAGCAGAGCTGGCAGCCAGGCCAACAGCAGCGCTCCGATCAGCAACACCACAACGGTCGCTGCGAGGAGAGCCTGGCCCAGCCTGCGAGATCGGACGGAGCGGGGCCCTACGGGCCAGAAGAAGTAGGCAGCGGCGATTGCCGTGGGTGGCACGCACGGGAGGGCGTAGTGGGGCAGCTTGGTGGAAGAGAGCGACAGCAACACCAACGTGACACCAATCCAGATCGTGCAAAACAGCAACAGAGGATCGCTGTGCACGCGACGTCGCCAATGGCGAAGATTCAGGCAATCGGCCTCGATCAACGCGGTAGCGGCTGGCAGCACCCAGGGAAGCGTGAGCGCTGGATAGGCCCACGCATAAAAAAACCAAGGCCCAGCATGGGAATCCAATTCCGTAGCGAATCGATTCACATGGGTTCGGATGAAATAGCTTTCCAGGAATGTTCCTCCCTGTGCCTGCCAGGCCGCCAGGTGCCAGGGAGCTGCCACCAGCAGCAACGACAGGAGCAGCGCCAACCCGAAACGCCAGGTGAATGGGCGCCGGGCAGCAGGGCCAGCAACCATCAGATAAAGCGCTGCGATGGCCAGAGTCAAAGCCAGACTCAACAAACCCTTGGCCAGAACGCCAATGCCAAGAGACAGACCAATCACGAAGCCAGCAACGACCTGCAATCGGGGCATGACGCGACTGGCACGACTGAGGAGAAAA
>JBILDP010000182.1:0-4514 GCA_044352535.1 Prochlorococcaceae cyanobacterium | reverse complement strand
AGGTTGAGCCCCTCCATGGACGGGGCCGAGCGCACCTGCTCCAGCAGCTGCCGGGGACTGGTGCCATCGGTGCTGATGGCCCCATTGATGGCGCCGCCCTCCCGCAGGTGACGCACCAGGGCCCGGGTGTCGATGCCACGGATGCCCACCACGCCGTGCTGACGGAGCCAGTCGTCCAGCTCCCCCTCTGAGCGCCAGTTGCTGGCGCAGGGGGTTAACTGGCGGGCGATCACCCCGCGGACATGGGGGCGGTCGGCCTCCTGGTCGTGGTGATTCACGCCGGTATTGCCCAGCTCCGGGTAGGTGAAGGTCACCAGCTGACCGGCGTAGCTGGGATCGGTCATCACCTCCTGATATCCGGTCATGCCGGTGTTGAACACCACCTCGCCCAGTGCCGTGCCGGTGGCCCCGAAGGGCAGGCCACGCAGCACGGTGCCATCGGCCAGCACCAGGACGGCCTGAGGCACCACAGCCGGGGAGGAGGGCTCAGTCAAGGAACGTTGCAAGCTGTCTCGATCATCCCGCAGCGGGTTGCGGCAGGGCCTGGCGCAGCTGCTCCAGCTTCTGCCAGCCGAGCCCGCCGGCAAGGGCGTCACGGGCCGCTTCCAGGCCCTCGCCCACGCTGGCGGCCTGGCCTGCGGCCCAGAGCACGAGGGCGGTATTGAGGGCCACCACATCGCGCTGAGCGGGGGTACCGCCGCCCTGAAGCACCGCCTCGAGGATGGCCTGGTTCGTGGCCAGGTCGCCCCCGGCCAGGGCGCTGATCGGCGCCTCAGCAAGCCCCAGCGGGGCGAGCTCAAGCCGATCGACACGGACCTCGCCGTGTTCCACCAGACGCAATTCGCTCGGGCCGGCCAGGGAGGCCTCATCCAGGCCACCGGCGCCATGCACCACCAGGGCACGCTGCAGGCCGAGACGAGCCAGGGCGTCGGCCATCGGATCGAGCAGCTCGGCTCGGGCCACCCCCAGCACCTGGGCCTCGGGCCGCAGTGGATTCACCAGTGGCCCCAGCAGGTTGAACACGGTGCGCACCCCCAGGCTGCGGCGCAGGGGCGCCAGTCCCCCCAGGGCCGGATGCCAGCCCGGCGCGAACAGAAAGGTGAGCCCGGCCTGGGGCAGGGCCGCCACCACCCGCTCCAGCGGCGCCTGCAGATGCACGCCGAGGGCCTCGAGCACATCGGCGGACCCCACCTTGCCACTGGCGCTGCGATTGCCGTGCTTGGCCACCGCCGCACCGCAGGCGGAGGCCACGAAGGCCACGGCGGTTGAAATATTGAAACTGTCGGCGCCGTCACCGCCGGTGCCGCAGGTATCCACCAGGGCCATGGCCGGTCGCTCGCCGGGGAGGGCGGAGGCCTGGCGCAGCACGGTTGCCATCGCTGCCAGCTCCTCACCGCTCACACCCTTGGCCCGCAGAGCCGCCAGCAGTCCACCGGTGAGCACGGGCTCAATCGCCCCAGCCAGCCAGCCACGCATGAGCTCTTCGGCCTGCTCGGTGCTGAGGGATCGACCGGCAAGCAGCTGCTCAAGCAGGGCAGGCCAGGAGGCAGAAGGGGCCATGGAGAAATCGGCTGGGAATCAGCGAATGACCAGAAAAAAGCCCGGGTGCAGAGCACGCCGGGCCGGGTGATGGGGACCTTTCCACTATCACCCGAGGAGGGTGATCTTGGCGATGCCCCAGGCCTGAAGCGTCAGATCAGTTGTCTTGATCAGCGGTGTCAAAGCCGGAACCCACCGCCTCGGCAGCAGCTGCGGCAGCTGGTGCCGGGCGATAACCAGCCGCCCAGATCGCACGGGTGCGGGCGTGCAACTGGTCGCAGTCGAGACCCCAGAGCCGAAGCAGCTTGGCCAGATCGTCCTGGAGATCGGAGGCCCCCGGAAACCCCTGGTAACGCATCAGCAGGCGGGCCAGATCCACCAGGTGCTCGTCGGCCGGGGTGACCACAGCCAGCAGTCGATCCACCACATCCCGATCGAGGGCGTGGAGGGGGTGGGCCTGCTGCTGCTCGCTCATCAATGCTGCGGTATGGGCGCAGTTCAGCTTGGCCGAGCCCCCTGGCCGCTGCCTAGGTTGGGCCGATCCCTTGGGCCGGTGTGTGGCTGTTTTCAGAGTTGATCTGATCCGCCGCTACCTGCGGCCCCACCGCAAGGTTGTGCTCCAGGGCGCTGCCGCGCTCGTGGTGGTGAATCTGTTGAGCGTGACCATCCCGCTGCTGGTGCGGCGGGTGATCGACGACCTCCAGGACGGCTTTGCCCTGAGCGACGTGCTCAACCAGGCCGGCCTGATCGTGGTGCTGGCCACGGTGATGGGTGGTGTGCGGCTGCTCTCGCGCCTGTTGGTGTTCGGCGTGGGCCGGCAGGTGGAAGCCGATCTCAAGCAACAGATCTTCGACCATCTGCTGCGCCAGGAACCGGGCTGGGTGCAGACCACGGGCAGCGGCGAGGTGATCAGCCGCGCCACCAGCGACGTGGAGAACGTGCGGCGACTGCTCGGCTTCGCCGTGCTCAGCCTCACCAACACCGTCCTGGCCTATGCCCTCACCCTGCCGGCCATGCTGGCGATCGACCCCTGGCTGAGCCTGGCGGCGATCGGGCTCTATCCCCTGATGCTGTCGGTGGTGCGCCTGTTCGGCGGGCGGATGATGCGCCAGCAGCGGCGCCAGCAGGAAGCTCTGGCCTCTCTCTCCGACCTGATCCAGGAGGATCTCTCGGGCATCGGCGCCATCAAGATCTACGGCCAGGAGGCCACGGAACAACAGGCTTTCTCTGGCCGCAACCGCATCTATCGGGATGCGGCTCTGGGGCTGGCCCGCACCCGCAGCACCCTGTTCCCCCTGCTGGAGGGCATCTCCTCGGTGAGTCTGCTGCTGCTGCTGGCCCTGGGCAGCGGCCAGCTGGAGAGCGGCCGGCTCAGCATCGGCGATCTGGTGGCACTCATCCTCTACGTGGAGCGGCTGGTGTTCCCCACCGCCTTGCTCGGCTTCACCCTCAACACCTTCCAGACGGGCCAGGTGAGCCTGGAGCGGATCGAGGAGCTCCTCAAGCGCCAGCCCCGGGTCGAATCACCCGCCCACCCGGCGGCTCCCGCGAGTCCCGGCCGCGGCGCGATCGAGGCCCGTGGACTCACCATCCGCTATCCGGATGCCCCAAGGCCGGCCCTGGTGGATGTGAGCTTTCGCATTGCCCCGGGCGAACTGGTGGCCGTGGTGGGGCCGGTGGGCTGCGGCAAGACCACCCTGGCCCGGGCCCTCGGCCGGATGGTCGACGTGGAGCCCAGCCAGCTGTGGCTCGATGGTGTCGACATCACCCAGCTGGCGCTGGGTGACCTGCGCCAGCGCGTGGCCCTGGTGCCCCAGGAGGGCTTTCTGTTCACCGCCACCCTGGCCGACAACCTGCGCTACGGCGATCCAGCGGCATCGCGGGAGCGGGTGGAGGCGAGCGCACGCGAGGCACGGCTTGAGGCCGATGTGAAGGGCTTCCCCGATGGCTACCAGACCCTGGTGGGTGAGCGGGGCATCACCCTCAGCGGCGGCCAGCGCCAGCGCACCGCCCTGGGTCGGGCCCTGCTGGTGGAGGCTCCCCTGCTGGTGCTCGACGATGCCCTGGCCAGCGTTGACAACACCACCGCCGCTGAGATCCTGCGCAACGTGCGCGGGCAGCAGAACCGCACCATCCTGATGATCAGCCACCAGCTCTCGGCGGCGGCCGCCTGCGATCGGGTGCTGGTGCTGGAGGACGGGCGACTCGTGCAGGAGGGTCACCACAGCGCCCTGCTGGCCCAGCCGGGCACCTACCGAAGGCTGTGGGAGCGCCAGCAGGCCGCCGAACAGTTGCAGGCCGCAGGCAGCGCCTGAACTGGGTGGCGGGTCAACAGATGTTGAGCGAGGCAGCCACAACGGTGGGCAACCGCTTACCTGGACGGAGGCCACCGCCCCCGCGCCATGGACCCCTCCAACGTGACCTACCGGTTGCGCTGCACCCTCAGCTTCGGTGACATCTACGGCCAGATCCTGATCTGGATGGTGGTGATTTTCGTGAGCCTGGCCGCCGGTCTGGCGCTCATGGGGGCCAGCAAGCCGATCTTCGCCCTGGTGGGCGTCGGGCTGATCCTGGTGCTGTCGCTGCCGTTCCTGCTGTTCGCGTTCACCACCACCCTGTTCAACCACCTCGCCCTGGAACCCGATCGGGGCAGCTGATGCCCTGCCTAGGCTCGGCATCACCTCGTTTCGAGACCGCCGTGTTCCAGGCCCTGTTCCCGCAGGCCAAGACCGATCCCAGCCTGCATGCGGTGCTGGGCACCCCGATCGCTGCTGCCCCAACGGCTGATCAGGCCGAGGCGCTGTTTGGTTGCGGCTGCTTCTGGGGGGCCGAGAAGGGGTTCTGGCGCCTGCCCGGCGTGATCACCACGGCAGTGGGCTACGCCGGCGGCCAGCTCGCCGATCCCTCGTATCAGCAGGTGTGCTCCGGCCGCACCGGCCATGCCGAGGTGGTGCGGGTGGTGTGGGACAAGACCC